>JADJCK010000013.1 GCA_016703265.1 bacterium | reverse complement strand
GACGTGCCGGCACTGGTCAGGTTGATCTCTACATCCGACAGACGCGAATCCCTCGCCGGCAACCCGGAGCAGGCCTGCGCGGCGCGCCCGGCGATCGGCGACCGCCAGCTCGGCGATCCCGTCGCCATCACCGTCCCACGCACAGACAAAGCCGGCAGTCAGGCCCGGAGCCTCGACGATGCGGACCGTGGCCGGTCCGTCTTCGGCGGCCGTCAGCACCGCCAAGTTTCCAGACAGCAGGCCACGCTGCGCCGCCACCACCTCCGGCCGGCCGTCGCCATCGAGATCGGGCTGCAGCCAGGAATACGGGTGTCGCCCACGGTGATCGTCCGCCGCACCCGCCAGCCGTCATCGTCCGCCAGCTGGGCGATGGCGTCCATTCCGGGCAGCGAGACCGCAAGCTGACCCTCGCCACCGGCAATGTTGCCGAACCAGGCCAGCGTACCGGGGTCCTCGTCGAGGTCGACGGTCTGCTCGAGTTGCAGGTAGGGATAGCTGTCGGCAAGCCTCAGGAAGTACACACAGTCGGGGTCGCGGGCGGCGACAACGATCCCGCGATCGGCCAGGGGACGCCCCTCCCAGGGGAGGACCTGCACCAGGCTGCCGCCGAGAAACAGAAGCTGCCGGATCGCCAGCGCGTTGCTGACGGGGGAAAAGCGCGCCAGGGCCAGGTTGCCCGCCGGCCATGCCGACCACCAGGTCATCGGTCGTCTCGCCGGGCATCCGAATCGCAAGCACCGACAGGCACGGCTGCGACAAGGCGGCCGTGATCGGGCCCGGAAAGGTGACCACCGCGCCCGCCGGCACGACGATCGCCAGCCAGGCCAGCGCGACCAACGGCGCCAGGAGGCGCGCCCGAGGGTACGCGGGAAGGCCGCGGGACCCGGACGGACGAAGGAATCTGGGAGCGTGACCGGCCTGCATCGTTGCTGCACTTTCCTCGGGGAAGGAACGTGCAGTAGTAAGGACAACCCCGCCGGCGGACAATCCCGGGCCGTTAGGGTTGACACCTCAGGCCCCGCACCTGAAATTGATGCGGCGTCATGATTGCCTGCCCCGCCGGTCCCCGGGCAACGACCCGCACAGGAGCCTGCATGTCGGTGAAGAGTATTCTGATGGCCCTTTGCATCCTGGCCCTCGGCGCCACGCTGGCGCCGGCTGCCAACGCACAGGCGCCGACACCTGCCCCCGAAGCTGCGCCTGCCCCCGAGGCTGCGCCGACGGCGCGCCCGCTCAAGACCTTCAAGCTGCAGCACGAATCGGCCAACGCTGCCCAGGACCTCGATGTCGAGGACGAGGAGCAGGAGGTCTGGGTGCCCGGTATCCGTCCCGGCACAGTTGAGCTGAGCATGTCGCTCGGTTTCATGAATCTTTCCAGTACGCTGCTTGAGCATGAGCAGATGATCTACAAGTACACGACCGAGTCGACGTACTGGGGCGATGTCAAGATCAAGGGCCAGACGGCATTCAACCCGGTCATCCGCATGGGCTACAACCTGAAGCCCTGGCTGACGCTCGAGGGCTTCGCCGGCCTGTCGATTTCGGAGTACTCGTCGACGATCGAGAATCGTCGCGTGCGGAAGAACGAAGCGGGCGCCGTGCCCGACGAAGATCCCGCGCTGGGCGAATTCGACGCCGAGGCACGTTCGCTCATCACGCTGCAGACGGGCGTGGACGCGCTGATCTATCCCTTGAATTTCTCGGGTGACGGCGGGGGCCGCTGGCATCCGTACCTGACGGGACAGGTTGGCAAGATCTGGTACGACATGAACTCGGACTTCACGGCGGGCGCCGCCGGCTCGAACGACATCGCGTTCGGAGGCGGCCTGCGCCTGCTGGCTGAGCGCAATGTCAGCATCCGCCTCGAGGCCACGTATCACATGAACTCGATCGAGTTCAAGCCTGCGGAGTATTTCCTCGAGACCGACGAGGGCACCACGCTGGTGCCGCTCGTGGAATACCCCGTGCTGGAAGGTGGCGCCTTCGACGAGCGCCAGATCACTGCCTTCGCGGCCGAGGACATCAGCTACCTGGTCTGGTCGCTGGGCTTCCAGGGCTCGTTCTAGACCTGCGCACCGGCGCACTTCCACGCATCGAGTCAGCGGGCGGCCCACGGGTCGCCCGCTCTCCTTTGGGGCGGCGACCGTCGGCGGCATCATCCCGCCGGGTCGATCAGCAATTCCCGCCGGAACTCAAGCGCCTCGCGCAGGTGCGATTCCTCCACGACGACCGCCGCGTCAAGGGCAGCCACCGTGGCCGCCACGGCCTGGCAGCGGACCACGGCGCGCAGTGACAGCCCGAGCGCCCGGCGCGCCTCGTCCATGAAGGCGCCGTTCCCTGCCGCCTGCGGCGCACCTGCCTCGCGCGACCAGGCCACGAGGCGCCTGCGTGCTGCGACCATGACCTCCCAGGTGGGAACCTCACGCCATCCGGCGCCGACAGGCGCAGGCGCCGGTGCACTGAAGGCCCCACGCCACACCGACATCTCCGCGAAAAGGTCGATACGATCGAGCAGTGGTCCGGAGAGCCGGCCCAGGTAGCGTGTCCGTTCACGCGGCGGGCAACGGCAGGTACGCACGCTGCTGCCGTGGTAGCCGCAGCGGCAGGGGTTGCTGGCCGCCACCAGCTGGAACGCGGCCGGGAAGCGTCGGTGTCCGGTGCCGCGCGACACCGTGACATGGCCTTCCTGCAGCGGTTGCCGCAGCACATCGAGAACGGCGGGCTGGAATTCAGCCAATTCGTCGAGGAACAACAGGCCGCCGTGGGCCAACGTCACTTCGCCCGGACGCAGGCCCGGCCCGCCGCCCAGCAGCCCGGCCTGGGTGACTGTATGGTGCGGCGCGCGGCATGGGCGGCGGCCCGCCAGGGCCGACATCGCCAGCAGCCCGGCGGCGCTGTGGATACGGGTCACCGTCAGCGCCTCGTCGGGTTCCAGGGGCGGCTGCAGGTCGGCCAGCAGGCGCGCCAGCCGCGTCTTGCCGGCGCCCGGCGGCCCCACCAGGAGCAGGTTGTGGCGCCCGGTGGCAGCCACCACCGCGGCCTTGCGCGCCAGTTCCTGCCCTGTCAGGCGAGCGAGTTCAGCGCAGGCCGCGACCGCGGCCGCAGCCGCCTGCCCCCCGTCGGCGGCGGCGACGCTGCCGGACGCCGGCGCTCCGGCGCCGTCGCGAGGCTCCTGCCGGCAGGCAGGTACCGGACGTTCCGGTTCTCTGCCACGCCGACACCAGTCGAGGACCTCCGCCAGGTCCCGCGCCGCCACTACCTGCAGGCCGGGCACGAGTTCCGCCTCCCGGAGCTGCATCGCCGGGACGATGGCCGTGCGCCGCCCGCGTCCCGCCACATCCAGCAACACCGGGAGCAGGCCGCGCACGGGCCGCAGTTCGCCGAACAGCGAGAGTTCACCCAGGAAGACCGACCGCAGTCGCGCTGCCACGGCACCTTCGACCGACCAGCCCTCCACCGCGGCGGCAATGCCTAGCGCGATCGCCAGGTCGAACGATGCCCCGCTCTTGCGCACACCCGCGGGCGCCAGGTTCACCGTGATGCGGCCGGGGGGCACGCGCACACCGCCGTGACGCAACGCCGAGAGCACACGCTCACGGCTCTCGCGCACCTCCGTTCCCGGCAGTCCCACCAGATGGTAGCCGGGCAATCCGCGATTGATGACCACCTCGACGCTGACCGGCAAACCCGCGATGCCCGCCAGCGCGCCCGTCCTGACCCGTACCGGCATGCCGCCTCCCTGCTGCTGCGGACAGCGCCCGCAAGGAGCACGCCGGCCAGGTTGCGCGGCGGAACCGGAAGCACCATCGGCGCTGGTAACGCGGCTGCCGGGTGTCATCTGCACGGCGACAGCCCGGCCAACGCCTGGCCGATGCCGTGCCGCGCGATGCGTCCGCACCGTCGCCCGGGAGCGACAGCCCGGTCACGGGTGTCCCCGCAAAGCAGAACGGGGACCTTTCCAGGCCCCCGTTCGCAGCAATGTCTCGGCTCGATCTTCCGTCGGATCGCTGGTCCGCGCCGCAGCGCGACTGGCTCCGCCCGCGACTACAGGTCGCAGGGGCGAACGGTCTTGCGACCGTTCTCGAGGGCGCGCTTCTCGGCGGCCACGATCAACTCGCGCACCTTGGCGTCCAGGGCGTCGTAGAATTCGCCGGACACGTTGCACTCCTTGACGGCTTCCTTCGTCTTCGTCTTGCTGATGATCATTTCAGCCATGTGGGTTCCTCCCTTGGACTGTGGGACGTGAGGATGACGCCGCCACGCCGCGCGGCGACCGGTGCGATCGCCCGCGGGCGATGACGGCCACGGGCGGACCGGAGGCGGCGGACAGCCTCGAAATCAGGCGCCGGCAACGGGACGTAGCCGGCCGACCCGGTCACAATCGCCTCGACACCCCGGCGTGTCAAGGGTAGTTTGGCGGCGTACGAACCGCTGAACTAGGCGCGCCAGACCCCGCCGCGCGCCACATCCGGACCGGGAGAACGCCATGGCCCTCGACGCGGTGCTCGCCTACCTGCAGGCGCATCAGCAGAAGCACGTCGACCAGCTGTGCGACCTGTTGCGCATCCCCAGCATCAGTTCGCAGTCGGATCACGCACCCGATATCCGCCGCGCCGCCGAGTTCTGCGCGAGCGAACTGCGCGAACTCGGCCTGGAAGTCGAGATCGTCGAAGGCGACGGCCATCCGCTGGTCTTCGCGCGCACGAAGCCCCTGCCCGACCGCCCCACGCTGCTCCTGTACGGGCACTACGATGTGCAGCCGGTCGACCCTCTCGACCTGTGGCAGACGCCGCCGTTCGAGCCCAGGATCGAGAACGGGATCATCTATGCCCGCGGCTCCACGGACGACAAGGGCCAGTTCTACGCGCACTTCAAGGCGCTTGAAGCCTATGTGCGCACGGGCACGGAGCTGCCGGTCAACCTGAAGTTCATCATCGAGGGCGAGGAGGAATGCGGCGGCCACCACATCTCCCGCTACACGGAGGCCAACGCGGCCAAGCTCGCCTGTGACGCGGTGATCATCTCCGACACGGCGCTGTACAACGAGACCACGCCCGGCATCTGTTACAGCCTGAAGGGCCTGGCCTACATGGAGATCCGCGTTAAGGGCCCGTCACGCGACCTGCACTCGGGCAGTTACGGCGGCACCGTGCAGAACCCGGCCAATGCCCTGGCCCAGATCATCGCCGGGCTGAAGGACGCCCAGGGGCGCTGCACCGTGCCCGGCTTCTACGACGCCGTGCTCGACCTCGACGCCGAAGAGCGTCGGTCCTTCGCTGCGCTGGGCTACACCGACGATGTGCTGCGCGACGAGACCGGCGCCCCGGGTCCCGCCGGCGAGGAGGGCTTCACCACGCTGGAACGCATGTGGGCCCGCCCCACCTGCGACGTCAACGGCATCACCAGCGGCTACGGTGGGCAGGGTGCCAAGACCATCATCCCGGCGCACGCCATGGCCAAGGTCTCCATGCGCCTGGTCCCGAACCAGGACCCGCCGAAGATCGCGGCGGCATTCGCCGACTGGGTGCGGCAACTGGCGCCGCCCGGCGTCACCGTCGAGGTGGAAAACCTGCACAACGCGAACCCGGTGCTGGTGCCGCGCGATTCGCCGATGATGCAGGCAGGCATCCGCGCCCTGGAAGCCGGCTTCGGGGCACAGCCGGTCTTCATCCGAGAGGGTGGCAGCATTCCCATCGTGGGCACCTTCCAGGACTGCCTGAAGGCGCCGGTGCTGCTGCTGGGCTACGGCCTGTCGACCGACAACGCCCATTCCCCCAACGAGAAGTTCCACCTGGATAACTACTGGCGTGGCGCGCGCACGAGTGCCCTGCTCTTTGTCGAGGCCGCTGCCCGCTGAACGGCCGCCCTCAACGACGGGGCCCCGGAACCTTGCCGGTTCCGGGGCCTCGTTTGACATCTCGGGAGCGATAGGGTAGTTTACGCGGTTCCGGAATCAGGCGTCCCCGTCGTCTAGTGGTTAGGACACCGCCCTTTCACGGCGGCAACACGGGTTCGAGCCCCGTCGGGGATGCCAATCTGTATTCGCGGCCCTTCCGGGCCGCTTTTCTTTTGTCTGCGACTCGCTCGCAGCGATCCCATCGATAAGCAGGTCAAAGGGTTGGTGGAACACCGGGAAGACAAGATTGCCTTGAAGGGTGAGGTTCGAACACACCGTTTTCAATAATTCTGACTTTTGCTCGTTGTTCATCGTAAGGTAAAGGGAATAAGCATTTTGCGAGAGTTCGAGGATTCTCTCCCCGGTCACCAGGTAGTCGCCCTGTGCCGAGCCGAGCGCGGCCTGCCGGCGGCGCAGCTCCGACAGTCTGGCCGTCAGCTCGTTGTGCTTGGCCTGCCAGAATTCGCTCGTGATCAGCCCGTCGAGCTTGTCCTCGTAGACCCGGCCCAGCTTCCCCTCGTTCTTGAGGATCTCAGCCGTGAGCCGTGACGCCTCCTGCACCTGGAAGGCCCGCTGGTCGGCGTGGCTCTCGTGCAGCGCCTGCCGGACGTCCTCCAGCAACTCCTGAGGCATCCTGAGCCGCTTCAGGGGCTCGCCCATGAGCCGGGCCAGATCTTCCTCGCGGACGGCCTTCTCGGCACAGCTGCCGCGCCTGCGGGTGCAGCGATAGTAGACGTACCGGCCCTTGATGATCTCGGCCGTGATGGCAGCCCCGCAATGGCCGCACTTGAGCATCCCCCGGAACGCAAACTCGTGGCGCGTCGGGCGGGATCGGTTCCCGCCGGCCAGCTTGATCTGGACCCGCTCGAACAGCTCGCGGGAAACCAGCGGCTCGTGACGGCCCGCGTACCGGACGCCCTTCCACATGAAGTCCCCGACGTAGATCGGGTTCTTGAGCATCATCTCGGCCGTCGAGATGTACAGAGGGTGACCCTTTTTGGTGGTCAGTCCCCGCTCGTTAACGTCCCGCACTGCCTGCGTGGCCGTCACCCCGAGCTGGACGTAACGCTCGAACATCAGCCGAACCAGGTGCGCCCGTTCCGGGTCCTGGCAGATCGACGCCCCTTTTCCGCCGTTGAGATAGCCGAGCGGCGCCGCGCTGGGGTACATCCCTTGCCGCGCCTTTTCGAGCATCCCCTTGCTGGTCTCTTCCGAGAGGTTGTCGATGAAGTTCTTGGCCATCAGGACTTTGATCCCGTGCATGAACTTCTCGTTCGACCTAGACTCCGGCGACAGCACGACGCCTTCCTTGACGAAGTGGACGACGAGCGGCAGCTCATCGATGGTCACCCAATCGCGAATGTTGCGGTAGAGGCGGTCGGTCTTTTCGACCAGGAGGTGCCGGCACGACGGATTGGCCCGCAGGTAAGCAACCATGTTTTTGAAATTGGTGCGCCCCGACTGCTTGGCCGTTTCTATGTCCTCGAACTCGGCCGACACGGTCAGCCCCGCGTGCCGCGCGTAGTCTTGCAGCAACTGGCGCTGGGCGGGAATAGAGAAGCCCTCAAGTTTCTGTTCTTTGCTCGAAACTCGCAAGTAACTCAAAGCCCTAATCACGACTCGTCTCCTGTACTGGCATTGCACCGAGCCCACGCTGCGTCTAGGCCACAATCGTTCACATTCGAATCGAACTTCACCACCAACGCGATAATCTTGGCACCCGTCCAAGCTCAGCGAGCGAGCATTGTCCACAGCACCTTCCCGTATTTTTCATGGTTCATCCCATACTTGTCCCCAAGAGCTTCCATGACTACCCCAGCAGTGCTGGTGTCTTTCGAATGTCGATTGGCCATCACGTAGAGCGCAACTGTCTCACAAACGCTTCTCCATCCGTTCTTAAAAGCCGACCCATCTTCGGGCCAGTTAATGATGAACTGCATCGAGGTCACAACGCCTTGTACGTATCCCATAAACGCCATTGCGCCCGCAATAGAACCCGATGATGCGTCGTCCAGCGTAGCGTATTTGACATAATCTCTCGCCGTCCCCTCAAAAACCGCCATCGGGAGGGATGGATCGTTCGCGGCTGCAACTTGGGAAGCGCAAAAGCACATAACAACCAAGAGAGCATGGGTGAGCAGTCTCACTTGCAACCTCCATCTTTCACAGGTACTGGCATTGCGCGTGTTCATAAGCCACGAATCACGCGTTGTGCAACGCTTGTTCGACTTCAGCCCAAATTGCGGCACACATTAAGCGCACCTTTGTTTCCAGGTCGGGCAACGCGACACAATTGTCGAAATCGCGCTGGAGAGAATATGCCATGTTTTCCAAGGGAATGTCGAAGTACTCGTTCCGATCTGTCCGATCTAGCCCGAACGCATAGGTCAACAAGAACCGCTCCGCACCAAGCTCCGACCACTGGATCACGTGTACCATTTCATGAAAAAGCAGGCTGTCCAATCCGGCTCGGGAAGTCACGTACACGCGGGCACCATAAGTAATGCCTACCAGAGATTGGCCCTTCAATTTGAATTTCTCTGGAAGTCCCAATTCCTTTACGGGAGGAAGCGGAAGGTCTTGCACGAAGATCACCGTTGTGCTCTCCAGCAGATCCCGCCTAAAATACTCGTGTAATCTCGATGAAGCGCACGCGCTGACGGCTTCGCCTATTGTGGAATATTCCTCCGCTACATCTTCGATCCAACGTATCAATTGTGGCAACGCAGATCTGACCAATTGAACTGAGCCCATGCCGTCTCCAATCTCTGGTCAATGCGAATTCTCCCGGCCGGATGATTGACACCGACGCGACGTCAATCGTGTCCCGATTCTAGCGAGAAACACTCGTTGCTCTTCCGCCAAAAACATCAGGACTGTACTCCAAAGCGAAGGGGATTTTACCATATTCCCCTTCGCCATCATCCTTCAAGTCCCTTTCCGCTACAAATCGAATCAGGTTTCCGAATTCGTCAAAGCCAGATTCCAGAACCACCTCATTGCGCTCCGCACGGATGACGTCGAGTCCGACCGGTAATAGATCCCACATTGGTGCCCCTTTCGTCTCTCCCGCAGCCTGACACTCTTTGACGTCCCATAGCGCCGCTCCCGCCCAGGCAGACGATTCCTGAACCCCTTGGACAGGTACTTGGCCAAGTACCACCCGACCCTATTCAGGTCGCCGCCCGCGTAGCGAATGTCCACGACCCGGCCGCCGCCATAGCGCGACCAGGTGGCCGATAGCCAACGCTGGGGAACGAATTCGTCGATCAGGATGTGCATGTGCGGCATCCCGCTCTCGTGCAGCTCGATAACCCACAGGAAGCGCACCGAACGCCCGAATTTCCGCGTCATGGGAACGCGGAACTTCCGCCAGACTTGCTTGAGGTGCTTGATCGGCTTGACTCCGTCCGGCACCTTCTGCGGATCCAGGGTCAACGTCATCAGCCGACGCAACTCGCACTTGGAAGCGGCCTCGCCCGCCGCCCAGGCGAACATCTTGACCTTTTTCGGGCCGCACGACGGGCAGCTCCACTTTTTACAGGGTATTCGACGGTATTCCCGGACTTCGCGCCCGTCCACGATCACCACACGCGAAATGCAGCGCTTGCCGCAGGGCGGGCGGTATTTGACCGGTTCGGCGCCTGGTTTCCCCGCCGCCTCCCTGGTGCTGTTGCACTTGTGCAGATCTAGGTCAAGTGAAGGGTCCATCGGCCTCTCACCCTTCCGGGCGAGGAGACAAAGAACGGCCGCGCCGGTGGCCCTCTCGGGGCTCCGGCGGGCCGGCTCGTCAGCGGTCGCATGGCCCTGCTTCTCGGCCTCAAGCAGCAGATCGAAGAAGCGAGACACGCGCCGGCGCTGTTCCTCGTCCCAGGTCTGTTGGTGTTCGTCCCGTGCGCTCATGGGGCGAACCAACGACCTTGGACGTGTCCAAACTAGAGCATCGGCTTCTCGGCGTTTGCTCTACTTGCGATTGTGCAGCGGCTTCTTGAGGCCGGCCCGGTTGAGCCTGAAGCGGAAGGCAGCAAGCGTGTCCTGCCTTGCGAGAATGCCTTTAGCCTTGAAAAGCTTGAAGATGCGGTTCACCGGCCATTCATCCCGACAAAAGTACTCGTCCCAGAAGTAGCCGGCGATGATGACCGCCTTGTGCCATCGTGCGGTCCCGTTCACGACCGGCTTGGCCAGCGCCTTCCCGAGGTTCGAGAAGAACGCCCAGTCTCCCGCGTACTGCCGCTGGATGACGACCTGCCTGAACCAGCCCGCGTAGATCGCCGTCTTGTCCACCTGGGCAAGGCGGACCATAGCCCCCTGGTTCCGGTCGCACCGGGCTTCCATCTCCAGCACCGCCAGGCGCTTCTGGAAGTTGATTACCGCCGCGAACTCCAGGAGCTTGTGTCGTTCGGCCAGTAGCTTCTTGATGGCCTCGCCTACCTCCGGGGCCTCGTCTGGTCGCACCAAGACGCCGGGGCAGCTTGCCGCCACCCCTGTCAGGAGGTCCTGGATCTCCTCGTCCCGGTCTTGGTAGTCCAACAGTGCCCAGGCGACATTCGCCATCGGCGGCGGAGTCTGGACCGGCAGCGGGACATTGTGCCACGGGCTACGGACGTACCGCTCCAGCTCGTGCATGGCCGGCAGCTGGTCGCCGTAGAAGTCCACCACGCACGCCGGGTAGGCCAGCTGGGTTTCCAAGGTCTCGATGATCTCGAACCGCTCAATGCAGGCGGCCAGGGCTTCCTCGAAGTCCTGGCCGTGCAGCAGTGAGGGGATGATGTGCTTGCGGTACTTCGGCTGCATTCCACCTGTCTCCCACGGTTGGCGGCCTTTCCGGCCGTGTCACCGCGAGTCTAGCTGAAGATGCCCAGTGCGGGGCATTCCGAAGTTCGGATCCAGTCCAGCCAGGGATGCCAACTCCGCCCCCCAACTCCGCCCTCCATAGCTGGCCGCAGCCGCGCACGAATCCCTACTGGATCGTGATCTCCCACAGGTTCGGCGCCAGCGCGCCCCAGTTGCAGTACACCAGCTTGCGGCCGTTCGGGCTCCAGCGGGGCCAGTAGCCTCCGTCGCTCGTCAGCTGACGCGCGTTGTTGCCGTCGACGTCGATGCACCAGACCTCCATGGTGCCTGACTGCCCGCTTTCGAACGCCACGCGCCGACCGTCAGGCGACCACGCCGGGTGGCCTTCGTAGCCGGCCAGCGGCGTCAACTGCGTGAAGGCGCCGCCCTTCGCCGGCACCATGAACAGGGCCGACATGCCGTCCTTGCGGTTCGACTCGAAGACGATCGTGTTGCCGTCGGGGGACCAGTCGGCCGTGCGATCGTAACTGCCGCCGACGCTCACCGTCAGGCGCACCGCCGTGCCGCCACCCACCGGCGACAGCCACAGGTCCTGTCCGTTGCCGCCGCGGTTCGACTCGTAGACCACCAGCGCGCCGTCCGGCGACACGGCCGGACTGCCGTCATCGCCGGCGTCGTCGGTGAGCTGCACAGGCGCGCTGCCCGCGTGCGCTAGATCCAGGCGCCAGATGGACTTCGTGCCGCTGCGCGTGGATTCGAACACGAACCCGCTGCCGTCGGGCAGCCAGTAGGGAGCCGTGTCCTCCCCCGGGTGGTCGGTCAACTGACGGGCCGCCGCACCGTTGGTCGGCAGCAGCCAGATCTCGCGATTGCCCGTGGCATCGGACTCGAAAAGGATGGCCGAACCGTCGGGTGCGTAGATCGGGTTGGCTTCATAGACCGCGTCGGTCGCCGTCAATTGCTTGATCATGGCCTCGGGCGTCGGCGCCACGGGAGCCTGGGAGCCGCCGCCGCATCCGGCAAGTACGGCCAGGGCCACCAGTCCGCAGATCATCGTCGCCGTCGTGAAGGTCCTCTTCGACATGTCAGCCTGTTCCCTTCGTCCGTTCCATCGCACCGCCGGGACCTTCCCGGCGACGCACCCTTCTTCCGGTCGGCGGGGCCGTGCGGCCCACGCCGGGTTCTTCTTCAGCGTGCTCTTCGTCAGCGAACCAGCGTGACCGAGCCGCGCGAGGTGACGGCCGCAGCGCGCACCGCGTAGAGGTAGCGGCCCGAGGGCACCAGCCGGCCGGAGTCGTCCGCTCCGTCCCAGGTGACAGCCACACGCCCGTTCGCCGAGGCACCGCCCTGCAGCTTGCGCACCAGCTGACCGCGGATGTCGTAGATCGCGATTTCGGCGCCGTCGACTTCGGCAGAGCCCGCGGGCAGGGTCATCTCGATCGTCGTGCGCGGGTTGCAGGGGTTCGGGAAGGCCTGGCTGCTCGCCACGCCGACGGGCTCCACGCCGGCCAGGTAGCCGGCCAGCAGTTCGCGCAGCCCTTCGATGCGGTCGGGCGTCGTCAGCGTGTGGTTCTCCAGGCCGATGCCGCGGGTCGCCAGCACGCCGCCGAACAGGTAGCGCAGGTCCTCGGCCAGGATCTCGCGGGCACGGAAGGCATGCGAGGCTTCGGGGCCGGCGGCGGCGAGGTCCAGCCCGCGCAGGGCCGTAGGCGTCCCAGCGGCCCGGCTGGCCGTCGATAAAGGCCAGGTCAGTACGTGGCCCATCTCTCGTGGGTCGAGATGTAGGAGGTGATCGCCGCATCGACGGGCGCATACGACGGCGACAGGAAAACAGCCGCGGCGCGCGAAGGCTGCTGCCGATGCCGGTCGGAATGCCGTCGAGGATGAAGACCTCGACTTCGACGTCGGTGCTGAATCCGTCATGTCGGCCAGGGCA
>JADJCK010000012.1 GCA_016703265.1 bacterium | reverse complement strand
GGCCTACAGCATCGAACAACGCCAGCCGATCGGCCACATGCACCTCGTCCTTCCGGATGCCGGGGTAGGCGTCACCGGCCGCGCCGACGCGAAGTTCGATATCGCCACGCACCTTCGCCAGGTCGTACAGGCCGATCGGCAGCAGGAAAGCCAGCGAGGCGAGGTTACAGGCATCGACGACGTTGCCGAGCCGATAGAGGCCCTTGCCCTGGAGCACGCGGCGCAGCAGGGCTTCACTGCTCGGGCGGTGGCGCGACGGGTCCATGCCGAACGACTTGTAGAGATCGCGCGCTTCACGCAGGCCCTCGATGCCCGACGGCTCGCGGCCCGCGTAACGGGCACGAAGCGCGTCGGCAATGGCCGCGGTCTCGGTCACCAGAAATTCCGAATCGCCCGGCGAAACGCCGGCCAGGACGAGGGCTCCGCACGAAAGCCTGTGGCCGACGCCGGCGGAGATCGCCAGCACGCGGCCGTCCGGCAGGCGGGCGTTGTCCAATTCAGACGCCGCCGGCGTGGCGACGACCCGGGCCGTACATGAGGTCGTAGTACTCTACATAGCGACCGGTGCGGATCTTCTCCCACCACGCACGCTCGGCCAGGTACCAGTCCACGGTGCGGGCCATCCCCGTCGCAAAGTCGACCGAAGGCGCCCAGCCGAGTTCCGCCGTGATGTGCGAGGCGTCGATCGCGTAGCGCCGGTCGTGCCCCGGGCGGTCGGCGACGAACGTAATCAGCTCCCGCCCCAGCCCCAGCTTTTCCAGGAGCAGGTGCACCAGGTCGAGGTTCCGCATCTCATTGCCGCCGCCCACGTTGTAGACGCCGCCGGGACGCCCGTGCCGCAGCGCGAGGTCGACGGCGCGACAGTGATCCTCGACGAAGAGCCAGTCACGCACCTGCAGGCCGTCGCCGTAGACGGGCAGCGGCTTGCCTTCGAGCGCGTTGGCGATCATCAGCGGGATGAGCTTCTCGGGAAACTGGTACGGGCCGTAGTTGTTGCTGCAGCGCGTGACGACGACCGGGAAGCCGAACGTCTTGAAGAACGAACGGCAAAGCAGGTCGGCCGCAGCCTTGCTCGCCGCGTAGGGCGAATTCGGGGCCAGCGGCGAGTTCTCTGTGAAATATCCTTCGCTGCCGAGGGAACCGTAGACCTCGTCGGTGGAGACCATGACGAATTTCTGCACGCCGGCCGCACGCGATTCCTCGAGCAGGATCTCGGTGCCCAGCACGTTGGTGGTGATGAAGACCTCGGGACCCTCGACGGATCGATCCACATGGCTTTCGGCGGCGAAATGGACGACGGCGTCGATCGCTTCCTGCTGCAGCAGCGTACGCAGGAGGTCGCGGTCGCGAATATCGCCGCGCACGAAGCGGTACCGGGGATCGTCCTCGCAGCCGGCGAGGTTTTCCAAGTTGCCCGCGTAGGTCAGCAGGTCGAGGTTCACCACGCGATCGTCCGAGTTCCGCAGCAGGTACCGGACATGGTTCGAGCCGATGAAGCCGGCGCCACCAGTCACCAGGATGTTCATGAGTTGCTCCCCCGGGCGGCCGCGAGCCGCGTCGTGAAGGCGGCCACGCGGGCCGCGCTGACCGGCGCGGCGACATCGCCGGCCTCCTTGAGCGCGGTCCCGACGATGAAGCCGTCGGCCGCGGGCAGGAACTGCCCCAGGTTGTCGGTCGTGACGCCGCTGCCGACCAGGAGCGGACAATCGGGCAGCGCCAGACGCAGGGCCGCCAGTTCGGCCGGGTCGGCGCCGGCGCCGGTGGCCACGCCCGTGACCACGAGCGCGTCGGCCAGGCCCCGCAATCGCAGGTCGCGCGCCTCGTCGGCCACCGGACGGGGCGCCAACGGCGCCGCGTGCTTGACCCGGATGTCGGCGATGATCCCTACCGCGGCGCCGAACTCGCGGCGCTGGCGCAGGGTACGCCAGGCCTGCCCCTCGAGCAGGCCCTGGTCGGTGACCGCCGCCCCCGTGTGCACGTTGACGCGGATGAAGGCCGCCCCTACGGCCACAGCGACCGCCAGGGCGGCCTCGGCGTCGTTCCGCAGGATATTGATGCCCAGGGCGCAGTCCGGCGCCTCGCGGCGCACGGCCGCGGCTACAGCCGTCACGGCGGCCACGGTGACGGGCGGCACGGCGCCGGGATGGAAGGGGATGTCCTGGAAATTCTCCAGCATCAGGGCGCGCACCCCGCCCTCGCGCAGCGATCGGGCATCACGGAGGGCCGCCGCCGTCACCGCGGCGAGGTCGCCACCCCACAGGGGGCTGCCGGGCAGGGGCCCGAGGTGCAGCATGCCGATGACGCCGGGCCCGCAGAGCTCGCTGAAGGTCGCGCGGTTCCAGGGGGTCTGTTCGGTCCAGGGGGTCAAGGTTCGGTCCTTCCGCGGAACGGCAGGCATGGGCTTGGCGCAGGGCTCATGGTAGAATAAATTGGTTCCACCGCCCGTGACAAGATCTTAGGCTCCGCCACCGGGGCCGCGGCCGGTCGCCCCAGGCGCCCGACAAGGAGTCCGATGCAGATCGTCCATGGCAAGTCAGGCTGGCTCGAAGTCATCTGCGGGCCGATGTTCAGCGGCAAGAGCGAGGAACTCATCAAGCGGATCCGGCGCGCCCAGATCGCACGGCGCAGGGTGCAGATCTTCAAGCACGGCATCGACGCCCGGTACGATGCCACCAGCATCGTCTCGCACAGCCAGCAGAGCCTGCCCGGCATTGCGGTGACCAACGCCCTCGACATCCTCAGCCAGGTTGATGACCGCACCGAACTGGTCGCCATCGACGAGGGGCAGTTCTTCAGCGAGGAGATCGTCGATGTGGTGACCAAGCTGGCCAATCTCGGCAAGCGGGTCGTCATCGCGGGCCTGGACCTCGACTACCGCGGAGTCCCGTTCGGCCCCATGCCGCTGCTGATGTGCCGGGCCGAGTATGTCACCAAGCAGCTGGCCATCTGCATGACGTGCGGCGATCCCGCCAATTTCACGCAGCGGCTGACGCGCGACACGGCGCAGGTCGTGGTCGGCGCGGCCGAGATCTACGAGGCCCGCTGCCGCGCCCACTTCGAGCCGCCCGCGGAAGAGAAGCCGCCGCTGCGCGCAGCCGGCCAGGCGGGCGAGAAAGCCTGAGTCGCGCTTCTGTCACTGGAACGGACGAGACGACCGCGCCCCACCCGGGACGCGGTCGTTGTTCATTCCCTCGGGCAGATGCGGCTCAGGTGAAGAAATGCGGATCGATTTTCAGGGCGCTCGCGCGCTTCACAAGGTCGGCGACACGCTCCTGGGAAAGCCCGAGCACGGAAGCGGCCGGTCGGAGCGACAGCGGGATCTCCAGGCTGTCGGTCGCCTCGGGCTCCTCCTCGTCGCCGCCCTGGCAACGGGCGATCTCCTCGCCGAGCGCGATCATCGCCGCAACCCGGACATTGCGCGCATCCGGCTGCTCGAATCGGTGATGCCAGCGCACCGCATCCTCAAGGTCTTCTGTCAGGTTCCACTCGCGCAGCAGCATGGCACCCAGTTCGCCGTGGTCGAATCCGAGAACACGCAACTCCACCTCGTGGTACGGCTTGCCGGTCTCGGCGGATTCGGACAGGATCTCCTGGAAGAGCTCGGGATGACTGCGTGCCAGCACGAGCTGCCCGATATTCTGCATCAATCCACCGATGAAAACGCTTTCGGGCTGCACCCGGCCGACCGCCTGCGCGACCAGCTGGCTGCCCATCGCCGACAGCACCGATTGGCGCCAGATCTTCTGGTAGAGCATGCCGGCGCCGGGCGCCAGGAAGACCGAGCGTGCCGCCGTGACCAGCGTCCAGTTGCGGATCGTCACGAAGCCCAGCCGCACGATGGACTCGCTGACGGTCGTGATCTGTCGCGCAGCGCCGTAGAACGGGCTGTTGGCGATGCGCAGCACCTTCGCGGTGAGGGCCTGGTCCATGGCCAGCGCCTTCTCCAGCCGCGTCGCGGTTGTCCGCGGGTCCTCGATCACGGCCATGATGTGGCAGGCCGCTTTCGGCAGCGCCGGCAGTTCGCCGCTGTGGCGCAGGATGATCTCGGGCGTCAGGGCATGTCGCAGGGTTTCGGTCACGATCGTGGCCGCCGACGACGGCGGCGCCGCGAGCGGCGAGGCCGTCAGGGGTTCCGTCGCCGGCTGGCGCACGTCGCGATCGCCGTCGAAGATCTGCAGTTCGTCCTCGGCGCGGACAGGTCGCCGCGCGCCGGGCGGCGCCAGCGGGCGCGCCACCGGCTCGGCGCCCGGTTCGGCAGTGAACGGATCGATTTCGGGTGCGCGCCGGCGCGCCAGCACAGCCACCTCGGGCTCGCTTGCCGTCGACACGGGGTACGTGTCCGGCTCCTGGCGATCCTGGGACCGCCGGCGACGATCCAGTTCGGCGTTCAGGATGCCCGACACCTGTCCCTGCTTCACCGGCACGCCCTTCTCGAGCAGGCACATGCGTGCCAGGGCGTAGTGGGCCAGGATGCCGGCCGCTGCCAGCGCCGTCTCTCCCGAATGATCGGCGTCCAGGTAGAGGAAGGTATTCCAGTGGCCCTGGGCCGGCAGGGGCAGGATCACCACCTGCCGGTCGCGCGCACCGCGACCGAGCAGGATCGTCAGGTCGAGCGGGAAGTGCTTCTGCGGGACGGGGCCGCAGTACACGGTTCCATCGTGTGCGACGGCGGCGAAGACATCGTCCTTCGCGCTGGGGATCGGCGCCCGCCCGTCACGCCGTTTCCGGCGCGCCTCGGGAGGCAGCTTCACGTTCTCCTCGAGAAAGACCTGCAGCCCGCTGGACCAGCGCTTGAGCAGCAACAGGCGCAGTCCGGACTGGCGCGCCAGGCGCACGAAGAATTCGGGGAACTCCTTGAGGCGGGTCATCGTCGAGAGCTCGACCATGCCGGCCTGGATGGCAGCCTGATGCGACGGCGTGAGCTCGATCACGCTCGTCATGACGTGCGGTTCGGCGGCTCCATGGCCGTGGTCGCCGCGCGCATCGCCGCCGGCGGGTGGTCCCGCAGCCGGGGAATCGTCCGACAGCTCGCGCACGCGTGCCTGCAGGCGTGACAGCGTCTGCTGGATATCCTGGATCTCACTGGTTCCGGTACTCAACGGCGCCCCTTGCTGGCTGGCTGACCGGGTGGGCGCCCAGCACTGCTGGCGCCCGCATGCGCCTAGGGATCGGCAGAATCTGCCGCCATTGAATGAAAAAGTTGGGGCCGGCCGATTCCTTCCGCTGGGCGGTTGCCCGTGGCGGCAAGTGGCGTATTATGGTTCCCGGAACGTCCCTGGCGCAGCCCACCCCCCGGAGGATGATGGAAACCCGCCGCCCCCGCACGCGCATCACGAAGTCCTTCACCTTCGATGCCGCCCACTGGCTGCCGGAAGTGCCGGAAGACCACAAGTGCCGTCGCCTGCATGGCCATACATACGAACTTGTCGTGGGATTGGAAGGCGAACTGGACGCGCGCCTCGGCTGGGTCGTGGACTACGGCGAGGTCAGCCGGGCCGTGGATCCCGTGGTCCGGGAACTGGACCACCACTGCCTGAACGAGATCCCGGGGCTCGAGAACCCGACCGCCGAGGTCCTTGCCGTGTGGCTGTTCGGGCGCCTGCGTGCGCAGTTGCCGCAACTGGTCGACGTGACCGTGCGCGAAACCCCGCGCACCTCGGCTGTCTACAGGCCCGGGGCCTGAGCCGCACGATTCCCTGCCGCGGGCAGGCGCACGTGCTCCACGGCATCGGCCGGCAACCAGCCCTGCCAGTCGCCGCCCAGGCTCACCCGCTCCCAGCCGTCGCGATGCTCTTCCACGTTGAGTGCCAGGCCGGCATGGACCTCGAAGAGCGTCGGGAACGTCGCCGCCGGGCCCGAGCGCACGGCGACCGCGCCCGCGACGACCACAGCCTGGTCGCGAACGCGCTCCTGCTGCCAGCGCCCGGCGGCCACGGCCGCGACGAGTACAGTCGCCGAGACCACGACGACAAGGCTCCGCCGCTGCAGGCGCGATGCCCCGCGCGCCCAACCCCAGCCCAGGACGATCGCGGTCAGCCACAGGGTGACCACGAGCAGGATCCCCCATTCGTCCAGTGACAGGGCACCGACGACGGCCGCCGCCTGCGCGATGAACAGCGGCAGGGACTGGTTCGCCAGTTCGAGGTCCTTGAGGTTCCGGCGCATCCAGGCCAGGTTGCTGCGGATGTCGCGATCGCGCGGTGACAATCTCTGGGCACGGAGATAGCTGGCCATCGCCGAGCCGACCTCGCCGGCGCGGGCCTGGGCGTTGCCCAGGTTGTAGTGCAGGACGGCCGCGTCCAGGCCGAGGGCCCGCGCCTGCAGGTAGAGGTCGCGTGCCTCGGTGAAACGTCCGTCGGTGTAGGCCTGGTTGCCCTGGGCCACCAACTGCTCCGCATCGGCAGCGGCCACAGGCGCCGCGGCGGTCGCCAATCCCGCCGTCACCAGCACGGCCAGGACGCCGGCGGTTCCGCGACCGGGACGGGCCGACCGCTGGTCGGCGCGCTCGAGCGCCGCGAGGGATTCGAGGGCTTCCGCGGCGAGATCCGTCGCGGCGGCGCCGCTCCGGCCGCCGAAACGGGCCTGGTCGCAGCGGTCCAGGAGCGCCACCAGGGACGAGCCGGCTGCCGGCAACCGGCGGCGATCAGCCAGTTCGGCCAGTTCCGCAGTCCCGACGGCGGTTGCCGGGATGTCGAGGCAGTCGGCCACGTAACCGGTCACCGCGCGCGAGACCAAGGCCAGGCCCTCCGCGTTGTCGGCGGTGGCGGCGGCCGTCTTCAGCAAGCCACGCGCCGTCGCGAGGGCCGCGCGGCGGCGGCGCCCGGCCGGATTACGGAGATCGGCCTCCTGGCGCCCCAACCACCAGCGCCAGCCTCCCAGCAGGAAGCCCGGGGCCAGCGCCAGCGCCCACCAGGCGCCGCCACCAAAGGTCGGCAGGGCGCCGCCGACATCGATCGGGCCGGCATGGATGAACGCAAGATCGTCACCGACACGGGCGATCTCGTTGCGGAGGAAGCCCGAGTCCTCGCCGCCGGCGACGGGACGATCGCTGGGTGTGACCGTCACATCGTGCCAGGCCGTGCGCGCGGTGCGGTAGTCCCCGCGAGCCACGTCGAACCAGACAACCTCGACCTGCGGCACGCGCACCTGCCCTTCGCGCGTGGTGACCAGTACCTTTTCGGCCGCCAACTTGCCCAACAGGCGCTGATCCTGCGGCACGGTGGCGTAGTTCTCGGCCGCGTCGTGCAGGCGCGTCCCTTCGGGCTCCGACACCTTCAGACCGGCAAATCCCTTCAGGAAGCCGTCGGTTTCCAGCGACAGCTTCAGGCCGATGGCTTCGCCGCGCGGAACCGTCGTCCGGTCGACGACGCCGGTGATCTCGCACCGCGTCGCCACGATGCCGCTGTAGCCGGCGGGCTTGGGCGCCGGCAGGTCACGCACGTTGACGACGACCGGACGCGTGCGCAGGACACGCGGACCGGACGACTGCTGCCGTGAGTTGAAGAAGCGCCCGAACAGGTCCTCGGGGAACGACAACTCGGCGGGCTCGATCTGGAGCTTTCCCGATCGCGTCGGGAACAGGGCATAGCGGACTTCAGTGACGCTGTAGACCTGACCCTTGTGGACGTCACGGAAGCTGCGTTCCGGGCCCAGGTCCTCGCGCCAGAACCCTTCGGTGCGCGGCGCCGTGTAGGATGGATTGCTCCAGGGCTGGACGCGCCGCCAGAACTGGAACGACAGGACCACCTGCTGCCCCACCCAGACATCCGACTTGTCGACGGACATGGTGACGAAGACATCGTCCCCGCCCGCACCCGGCGCTGCTGTGCGTCCCTGGGGCTCCCGTGGCACGCGATTGCCGGTGTCTGCGGGCGGCGCGGTGCCGGCCACGACGGTGATCTCGATGGGCTTGGTTTCGCAGGTGCCGGCAGCGGTGGTGACCCTGACGGGTCCGATCGTGAACTTCCCCTCGTTCTCGGCCCGCAGGTAATAGGTGCGCGAGACCATCACCTGCGTCTGCCCGTTGATGACGGTCATGCTCTGGTTCGTGCCGCCACCGTAGACCCGGATCCCCGCCAACTCGGGCAACTGGAATGCCGGCGACCAACCGGTGTCGCCCTGCGCGGTGACGACCAGAACCACGTCCTCGCCGCGCGCAACGGTGCTGCGGCTCACCTCGGCCCGGCAGGTCACCGCGGCCTGGGCGGAGCCGGCCATGGCCAGCAGCCAGAGCGCACACAGGAAGCCGGGAATGCACGGCGCCATCCCGCGCAGCCGCCCGAAGCCCGTTTCGACCATCACCATCTCTTCCCACTTTTCGGTCGTCCACCCTGCACGCGCTTCTGCAGCGAGCGCTTCAGTTCTTCCTCGTCGCGATCGAGGGCCTTGAGGATCTGCGCCGCCTGTTCATCCGTCAATTCGGGTGCGGCCCCGTCCTTCTGCTGTTGCTGTTGCTGTTGCTCCTGCTGCTGGTCCTGCTTCTGCTGATCCTGCTGCTGTTGTTCCTGCTGCTGTTGTTCCTGCTGCTGTTGTTCCTGCTGCTGGTCTTGCTTCTGCTGGTCCTGCTTCTGTTCGTCCTGCTTCTGCTGGTCCTGCTTCTGCTGATCCTGCTTCTGCTGGTCCTGCTTCTGCTGGTCCTGCTTCTGTTCGTCCTGCTTCTGTTCGTCCTGCTTCTGCTCGTCCTGCTTCTGTTCGTCCTGCTTCTGCTGCTGCTCCAGCCGGCGCAGCGCAGCCTCCAGGTTGACCAGTGCGTCTGTTCGTTCCGGAGCCAGGGCCAGTGACTCGCGCAAGGCCTTCGCTGCCGCCTCGGCATCGCCGCTCGAGAGGGCCGTGGTGCCGCGATTGTAGAGGGCCTCCGCACGAAGCGCCGGGTCGTCGGTCAAGGCAAGGGCGCGATCGAATTCACGCATGGCTTCCGGATAACGCTCGAGCCGGAACAGCGTTTCCCCGACCGCCAGGCTGAGGACGGGATCATCAGGGGCCTGCACGACCGCACCCTCAAACGCCGTCAGGGCCTTCTCGAAGTCTCCCTCTCCGTACAGGCGGCGTCCCTCGGCTGCGGCAACGGCGCCGGCGCGGACCAGGTCGGGTGCAGCCATAGCCTGGCCAGCGAACAGCAGGAACGTCGCGGCCAGGACGCCGGCCAGCGCTCCCCGCCGCGGGCGCAGGCCAAGACGCAGCAGGAAGCACAGGATCGCCAGCGCAAGCGGCCAGATATACCGTTCCTGGTAGGCCGACACGCGCCGATCCTCAAGGTCGCGGCGACCGAGGCGCTGCAATTCGCGGTACAGGCGGTCGCCAGCCAGCCCATCGATGCCCAGCCGGAACGTGCCGGCGTCACCCATGGCGCCGAGCTTCTCGAGCGCTTCGAGATTGAGGTGTGTTGTCACGACGTTGCCCTCGTCGTCCTTCTGGTAACCGGCAGGTCGCCCGGAGCGGTCAACCGCCGGGATCAGCCCGCCCTCGGTGCTGCCGACACCCACGGGGATCACGCGAATGCCGTCCTTGCGGCAGGCCTCCGCTTCCTTCTCCCAGTCGCCTTCGAGATCCTCGCCGTCGGTCACGAGCAGGATGGCCTGGAAACCGCTGCCGTCGTCGCCGTCTGCGCCGCGACCCTTGGCCAGCAACTGCCGGGCCGTCGCGAGGGCCGCGCCGATGTTCGTGCCCTGTTCGGACAGCAGGTCCGTGTCGGCCATCTTCAGGAACATGTCCGCGGTCCCGTAATCGAGCGTCAGCGGGCACTGCACGAATGCCGCGCCCGCGAAGAACACGAGGCCGATGCGGCTTTCCTGCACCCGTCCGAGGAAGCTGCCGAGCTCCGTCTTCGCGCGCTCGAGACGACTGGGCGCCACGTCCTCGGCCAGCATCGAATTCGAGATGTCCAGCGCAACGACGACATCGGACCCGCGCTGCGTCACGGTCACCTCGCTGGCTCCCCACTGCGGGCGCGCCAGCGCGATCAGCAGCCAGAACAGGCCGGCCAGCAGGAGGAAGCGGTCCCACCCCAGCAGGGTGCCATGCCGACCCTCGACGTGCTCGGACGCCCGCTCGCCAAGCAGTCGCCGCAATCCGGACCGGTTCCGGCCCTCCCCCAGGCGGAGCGCCAGCCAGAGCACCGGCAGCAACGGAACGACCCAGAGCCACGGCTGCACGCCGAACCTCATGGCAGCCTCCTGAGCCATGTTGCCGCCAGCAGCGCCTCGGCCAGCAGCAGGACCAGTCCGGGCACGGCGAACCAGGCCATGCGCTCGCGGTACCAGGTACTGACCGTCGTGCGGAAACGCACCTTCTCCATCTCGTCGATCTTGCGGAAGATGTTCTGCAGGGCCTCGGGATCGGTGGCCTGGAACATCTCGCCGCCCGTCGTGTCGGCGATGCGGCGCAGGAGCGCCAGGTCGATCTTCGACTCGATCTGCCGCGTGCGCCGCCCGAAGATCGGATCCTCGACCGGGAACGGGACCATTCCCTCGCGCCCGATCGCCACGGCGTAGACCCGGATGCCGAACGTCTTGGCGAGCCTGGCTGCGGTTTCCGGTTCGAGCGTTGGCACGTTGTTCACGCCGTCGGTCAACAGGATGATGGTGCGGCTCGGCGACGTGGACCTCTGCAGCCGCGATACGGCCGTGGCCAGGCCAAGGCCGATGGCCGTGCCGTCATCGACCAGGCCGACCCTGATCTCGTCGAGAAATCCGGTCAATACCGGATGGTCCAGGGTGAGCGGGCATTGCGTAAAGGCGCGGGCCGCGAAGACCACGAGCCCGATCTGGTCGTGCGGACGGCCGCTGATGAACTCGCGGATCACGGCCTTGGCGGACTCGAGCCGGTCGAGCGGCTGGAAGTCGAGCGACTGCATGCTGCCGCTGATGTCGAGTGCCAGAACGATATCGGTGCCCTCGCCCTCGACTTCCTCCGAACGATGTGCCTGTCGCGGACCGGAGGCCGCCACGACCAGAAGCGCAACGCCCAGCGCCGAGAGCCAGGGCAGCAGGGAGACCGCCCGGACCCGCCACCCGCGCACGCCAGCGCCGAAGAGCGCCACGTTCGGGTGCCGCAGGCGACCGGCAGCCGGGACGCCCCTGCTCCGCCACCAGGCCACAGCGATGACGAACGGCAGCGCCGCCAGGAGCCAGGGCCGGGCGAATTCCATCATCGCGCGACCTCCCCCGGGATGGCGGCGCCGGCCAGGTCTGCCGTGACCGCGGTCCAGGCCTTGCCCGCTTCAAGCAATCGCTCGGCGGCGACCGGAGTCTGCCGGGGCATCACCCGGGTCGCGGACAGGGCCGTCAGCAGGTCGACGGCCTCTTGTCGGCACCATTCGGCGGTCGGAGCAGCCCGGTCGTACCGGTGGAGGTCGGCCGCATCGATGATGCGCGCCAGCGCCTCGGGCTGCACGGGAGCGTAACCGCGGGCGTTGCAGGAAGCGACGAGCTCACGACCTGTCATCTCGGCCGCCGCGACCCCGAAGTGTCCGGCAGCATGGCGGCGCGCCACCGCGGCCAGGCCATCGAGAAACAGGCGAGTGTCGCCCCGTTCGAGGTGGCGCTCAGCCAGCAGCACCCGAAGGGCCAGGGCCGTGCCGATCCACGCCGGTTCCGGGAGCGACCAGTCCAGCGCTGAATTGTCGCGACGGCGTCGGCGACGCCACCACCACCAGGACGCAGCGGCCAGCAGGACCAGCAGGGCCAGCAGGACGGCTGCCGCAGCCGTGAACCAGCCGACGGGCCGCGGGTCGCGAATTGCAGCCAGGCGCGAAGGATCGTCGACGCGCCCGCGGACCAGGACGACCGGCGAAGTCCGGCCCAGCCATTCGAGCCGGAACGGTGCGGTGCGGTACACGCGGTACGTCGCCACGACCCGTTCGCCCGGCGAAGGGGGAAGCGCCGCCACGGCATCGGCGAAGAGCTTGCTTCGACCGCCGCCCGTGATACGCCACCAGGGCCGCGCGGGCTCGGGCTCGAGGATGAGCTGGTCGCCAGCCACCGTCGGCGGCGCACCGGTGCTCCCGGCTCCCTGCGGCAGGTCCCAGGCGATACCAAGGAGCCCGCCGAAAGCCACGGTGTCGCCGAGAACATGGAAGGCGGTCGGGGCGGGCAGCGAGTCCGCTGCTGCAAATGCAAGCCGACCGGTGTCGGGTACTGCAGGCGCCGACCCGCCGGGTACCGGCGGCATCTGCGCCCCTGCCGACGTCACCATCGCCAGCACGGCCAGAGCTGCCGTCAGCAACCGTGCGCCGGCGACCGGGCGGAGTCCGCCACCGTGTTCGTGTCGGCGCATCACCGCGCCCTCCGCCGGCCCTGGCGGCCTTCGCGACCGAGGAAGAAGCGTCGCAACGGTTCGACGTACGAACCGGTCGCGTCGATATCGACGACGTCGACACCGCGCGACTGGAACAGCTTCGAGAGCGCCCCGTCGTGCGCCTCCGCACCGGCGGCGAGCCGGCGCCTGACCCGGGCCGAAGAGGTGTCGATCAGCAACGGACGCCCGGTTTCGGCATCGACCCAGTGAACGAGTCCGAGTTCCAGCAGTGCCGACTCACGAGGGTCGCGGACCCTGACGGCCACGACATCATGCCGCCGCGAAAGGACGGACAGGCTGGTCGTGAAATCGCCGGCCCAGAAGTCGGACACCAGGAAGACCGTCGCCTTCCGCTTGAGGACGGAACCGAGCAGCCGCAGCGGCGCATCCAGGTCCGTGCCGCGGCCCTCGGGCTCGAAGGTAAGCAGTTCGCGGATCAGGCGGAGCACGTGGCTGCGGCCCTTGGCCGGGGGAATGAACTTCTCGACCCTGTCACTGAACAGGACGAGGCCGACCTTGTCCTTGTTGGCGATGGCTGCAAAAGCCAGCACGCCGCACAATTCCGCCGCGACCTCGGACTTGAAACGTGCGCCGCTGCCGAAGCGCCCGCTGCGACTGAGGTCCACCGCCAGCATCACCGTCAGTTCGCGCTCTTCATCGTAGAGCTTGACGAAGGGGTCTCCCGTGCGTGCCGTCACGTTCCAGTCGATGGCGCGGACATCGTCGCCGGGTACGTACTCGCGCACCTCGCGGAACTCCATGCCGGTGCCCTTGAACACCGAATGGTATTCACCGGAGAACACCTCCTCCACGAGGCGGCGCGTGCGAATCTCGATCCTGCGCACGGCGGCGAGGATCTCGGCAGGGATCTGGACGTTGCGGTTCTGGTCGGCCATGTCGGTTACGGCACCGCGATGCTGTCGAGCAGCGTGGTCACGATATCGTCCGAGGTCAGGTTCTCCGCTTCCGCTTCGTAGGTTACCAGGATCCGGTGGCGCAACGCGTCGTGGCCGACGGCCTTGACGTCCTCGGGGACCACGAAGGCACGCCCGCGCAACAGGGCCCGCGCGCGGGCCAGCTGCGTGAGAGCCAGGGTGGCGCGCGGCGACGCACCCCAGGCGATGAGCGGGGCCAGCTTGAGGCCCGCCGCCTCGGGATCCCGCGAAGCGAAGACGATGTCCAGGACATACGACTTGATCTTCTCGTCGATGAAGACCGCATTGACCGCCGCGCGGATCTCAGCCAGCCCCTGCGGTTCGAGCACCGGCGAAACCTCGGGCACCTCGCGGCCCGCCATGCGCTCGAGGATGGCCCGTTCGTCCTCGCGGGTCGGGTAGCCGATCCGCAGTTTCAGGAGGAAGCGATCGACCTGAGCCTCGGGCAACGGGTAGGTGCCCTCCTGCTCGATCGGGTTCTGCGTGGCCAGGACCAGGAACGGGTCCGGCAGGCGGAACGTCTCGCCTCCGATCGTCACCTGGCGCTCCTGCATGGCCTCGAGCAGCGCACTCTGGACCTTTGCCGGGGCGCGGTTGATCTCGTCAGCCAGGATGATGTTCGAGAACACCGGGCCCTTCTTGACGGTGAACTCACCCGTCTCGCGATTGTAGATGGTGGTTCCGGTGACATCGGCCGGCAGCAGGTCGGGCGTGAACTGAATCCGCCGGAAACCCGTGTGGACTGTGCGCGCCAGCGTGCTCACGGCGAGGGTCTTGGCCAGGCCGGGCACGCCTTCCAGCAGGATATGGCCACCGGTCATCAGTCCCAGCAGGAGGCCCTCGATCATGTCGCGCTGGCCGACGATGACCTTGCCGACTTCGGAATAAACACCGCGCAGACGGGACGCCATTTCCTCGGCGCGAACCTTGTCGAGAGCATGCAGGTCGGACATGTTCACCTTCCCGGCCGGGTTCGGCCGTGGACTGGGGTCGGTGCCGGAAGTCGGGGCGGGCGATTCATACGCACGCCGGCGACCGGAGTTCCCGAGGGCGGTGAACCCCGATCGCCCACAATAGCCGACCCGTTTTCGCTTGCCAACCCCGCGTAAAAGCCTTTGAATAGGCAACGTTCGCGGCGTCAGGCCGCGCGCGGCCGCCCGCGAACCGGAAACGGGAGATTACGTCGTGCGTCTGAGCAACCGCAAGATCGAGCACCTGGGCAAGCGGGTCCTGAAAATGATGCAGGATGACCCGCGGATCCACCCCGCGGGCAACACCGATCTCGTGCTGCGCGCGATCGAGGACGCCTTGGCGGACAACCTGCGACTCGAGGACGAAATCGACCAGGAAGTCGAACAGCTCCTCGCCCAGAACGTCAACGAAATACGCGCCATGGAAATGGACGTCGGCGCCCTGAGGGCCAAGATGAAACGGGAACTGGCCCGCAAGAAACGCTTCGTCCTCTAGTCCGCCGGCCCGGCGCCGCACCTGCGGCAGGCCGGTTTCGGCAAGGGAGCCCTCCATGCGCCTTTCGGAAGAACGCATCACGGTGCTGGCCAAGGAGATCTGCGAGAGGCTCCTCGACGAGGAACTCGTCGACATCGAACTGGCCGAGAACGACTTCATGCGCCTCGTGGAAATGCTGATCATGACGGACCTGCGCATCGAGGACGAAATCGACGAGCAGACAACGACTTTCCTGCTCAAGAATCGCCCCCAGCTCGAGGAAGGGTCCACCGCCTGGGAAGTCGAGTTCGAGCGCAAGAAGCTCGACCTGTCGATGGCCCGCGGCTATGTCGCCTTCTGAACCGATCGTCCCCGCTCTCCGCCGAACCCGCGCACGGTGCGTTTCCCGTGCCGCCATTCACCCATGAGGATCCTCGTCCTGTCCCCGTACCTGCCCCACCGCCGCGTCGGCCACGGCGGCGGTACGGCCGTGCGCGACCTCCTGGGCTGGCTGGCGCGGCAGCATGAGGTCACGGCGGCCTGCCTCGTCCGCCCCGGCGAGGAAGGCCTGGTGGACGACGTGCGGACCCTGGGCGTGGCGGTCGAGGGGCTTCCATTTGCCGACCGCAGCGCTGCCGGGACCCGCAGGTTCGCATTCTGGCGGCACCGTCTGGCCGCTGCCGCGCGAGCGACCGCGTCGGGATTTCCGTACTTCGTCGAGAAGTACCGCACGGCCGCCCTCGCGGCACGTGTCGCCGACATCGTGGAGCGCACGCGCCCCGAGGCGGTCCAGATCGAGTACCTGCAGCTCGCCCTCCATTGCCGCGACCTGCGGCGGCTGCCCGACGGGGCCCGTCCCCGGCTCATTCTCAACACCCACGAACTGGGCTCGCTGCCGCGCGACCGGCGCGCCGAGATCGCCACCGACCCCTGGCGCCGGCGGTTGGCGCGCGTGGAAGCCGCGCGCTGGCGACGGCTCCAGGTCGAGGCCTGCGGCTGGGCCGACAGGACGCTCTGCGTCACGGAGCAGGATCGTGTGCTCCTCGAGGCCATGGGCGGCCGCAGGCTGTCCACGGTCCCGCTCGGCATGGATCTCGAAGCCGTGCGTGCCGACTGGGACCCGCCTGCCGATGGCTGCCGGATCCTGTTCGTCGGCTCGTTCAGCCACGGCCCGAATCGCAGCGGCGCAAGGCGACTGCTGGAAGTGGTCTGGCCGCGGGTCCGTGCGGCACGTCCCGAGGCAACACTCGAACTGGCGGGACGCGGGTCGGACACGTTCCTCGCGACACTGGGCGACGCCGCGAACTGGTCGGCACAGGGCGTTACGGCACTCGGCTACGTGGACGACCTGGCGCCGCACTTCCGGCACTGCCACGCCTTTGCCGCGCCGCTGACCGAGGGCGGCGGCATCAAGATCAAGGTCCTGGAAGCCCTCGCACGCGGTGTCCCGGTGGTGACGACCGCGGTGGGTGCCGAGGGCATTGCGACGGCGGACTCGACGGCCCTGTACGTGGCCCCGCCCGACGCGGCGTTCGCCGAGGCGTTGTTGCGGGTGACTTCCGACGGGAAGCTGGCGCACTCGCTGGCCGCCGGCGGGCGCCGGCTGATGGAAGAACACTTCGGCTGGGCGGCCATCACCGGCCGGCTCACGCGGATCTACAGCGGCCTGCCCGACTGACGGCTCGTCGCCGCGCGCGATCAGCGCAGGCCCGGTGGCAGGCTGCCCCCCTCGCCTCGCGCCAGCGATGCCAGCAGCGTGACCTGCGCCAATCTCTCCACCGTCTCCAGCAGCGCGAAAGCGGCCGGCAAATCGCGCCCCACCGTCACGGCGCCATGGCTGCCGAGCAGCACCGCGTCATGGCTGCGGATATGCGGCAGCACCGAATCGGCTGCAGCTTCCGTCCCCGGTTCGGCCCGCGAACACACGGGAACCCTGCCCAGGATGGCTGCGGTTTCCGTCAGCAGGGAGCCGTCGAGGTCGCGCCCTGCGGCGGCAAAGGCCGTGGCCCAGGGTGGATGCGCGTGGCAGATCGCCCCGATGTCCGGGCGGTTCTCGTAGATGCGGCGGTGAAGGGGCCATTCACTGGATGGGCGCCCACGCGGGCAACGGCCCGCGGCATCGATCTCGAGCAGGTCCTGGACCCGCAGGTCGCCCTTCCCCACGCCCGAGGGCGTTACCAGAAAAGCGTGGCCGCCGAGTCGAACCGACAGGTTCCCCTCGGCGGCCACGATCAGGTTCTGCTGCTGCAACCGGCGGCCGATCTCGACCATCTGCCGCCTCAGGAGGACCAGGCTGGTCATCGCCCTGCCCGTTTCCTCACGGACGGTAGAAGTACAGGTGCGACATGACGCCTTCAAAGAACTCGAGCAACTGGCGCTCCTCGGCGGCCTCGTTCCTCATCTGCAACTCGGTCTTCGGCACGTAGCCCGGCGTGTTCTCGATGTCGAACTGGTCCTGCTGCCAGATGCGCTGGTAGGCTTCTTCCTCGAGCCGGTTCAACATCTCGGTCGGGAAGCCGAGCGCGCTGCTGAACAGAACCGAACCGTCGGGGTTGATGCTCGGGTCGGCTTCATCGGCACGTGTGAAGTAGTACACCTCGGGATCGAGGGTTCCATCGGACGGCACGCGCCAGATACTGCGGTCGTGCAAGGTGATGGAAGGCGCACGGCGAGTGGATACGAAGTAGACACTGCTGCCGTCGAGCGCGTAGCACGGCGACGTGTTCAGCACACCCGTGATCGGATCGCCCTCAGCCAGCGGCGTGGACGTCAACCGACGCAGGTTGCGGTCCAGCGCCATGGTGCCGGCAGCCAGGCCCGTGGTGTCGAAGTCGACCGTGAACAACTCCGTGCCCACCCCACGCTGTCCCGCCACATCGAGGCCGCCACTGAAGACGAGCGTGGAACCGTCCGGCGACCATGCCGGTGTCTCGATGCGAGAATACTCCGTCGTCACCGGGAAGGCGCGTGCGCCGTAACCGTTATTGGCGCCGGCCGTCGACATGTCCAGCGCCCACAGCGCCAGACCTGAGCATGTCTCGAACGAATCCGGAATCGCACAACCCGACCGCGTGAAGGCCAGCCAACGGCCATCAGGCGACAGCGTCGGTTCAAGGTGCTGCCACAGGACCGGCGACGGCGTCGCATCGGCGGGTTCCATGAAGACAGGCGTCACCGTCGTCACTGCGGGATTCGTGATGTCGGCGCGGAACATGCGGAAACCGATGCGCACCCGCATCGGGAACAGGAGTGTCTGATCGTCCACCCACACCGGCGGACCCTTGTCGAAGTCGGCCGCGCCCTGCTGGAAGTCGCCGGTTCCGGAAATAAGGAGGCTGAAATCCTGCAGCCGGACCAGTCGCGCACCCAGCGCGGCGAGATTCTCCGCCGGCTCCACCCCGGTCTGGACCGGGATCAGTCCCACCTGCCGGTAATTGACGAAGTAGTCATCGCCCGCATAGCGCGGGTCCGAAGGCAGCGACCACCAGTCGCACGTGAAGGCGATGGTGGTACCGTCCGGCGACAAGCGCGGGCTGAGGTAATGGTAGCCGTCACTGGAGGTGTCGGTCGTGACCATGACCAGTTCGCCGCAGGAGTGATTGCCGCAGACCGTCAGGGTCTCCGACGGGTCCTCCTTGCTGGTGCAACCCACCACGACCAGGGTGGCGAGCAGGGCGAGGTAAGCCATCGGCAGGCAGCGGTTTCGCAGCCAAGTCATGTCTGGGAAGACCTCCGGCGCGGGGTATGCCGTGCGGCCGGGCGGACGTTCTCCACCACGGCCCCACCAGGGACATGGAAAAATAAGGCAAAGCGCCCGGGCAAAGCAACCGGCATCTGACAAACGACATCCGGCCGCATACGGACGGCCCCGATCCCGGTTCAGGATTCCAGCCGGAAGGCCACCGTGACCCGCAGCCAGCTCCAGATGGGGTACTTGCCCAGCCGAGACGCCGAGAACCTCCCGCGACGCAGGCATTCGGTAGCGGCCGCGGACAAATCCTCCGACGGCGAACTGACGACGACCGCCTGGCGCACCCGGGCGTCCGGGCTGAGCAGCAGGTCTACGACCACCTCGCCCTGCTCCCGCCGCTCCAGCGCCCCGGCCGGGTAGTCCGGCGCCGGGCCACCCTCGTGGCGGGCCGGGTAGCGGTTGAGCTGCTGGTAGAATTGCAGGAGGCGAAACGTCCGGCCGCCGGTGCACTTGGCAGCAGCGCCGGCCACCAGGGAGGCCGCGGCCAGGGTATCGCCGGACGCCCGCGCCACGTCGGCCAGCAGATAGTCGATGCCGGCGTCCTGTGGCCAGGCCGCCGCCGCCTCGGCCAGCAACTGGCGCGACCGTGCCAGCAGCCGCGGCTGGTTGCGCGCCCAACTGCCGACATCGCGCGCGGGACCTTCCTTCGGCAGCAAGGTGGGCTCTCCCTGCCCGGCCAGCATGTACAGCTGTCCGAGCGTCACCAGCACGAGCGGATGCCGCTGCCCCCCGCTGCACGCCAACTCGAGTTCGACGATGGCATCGGACCCGGCTCTCTCCCGGTAGAATTCGGAACTGAGCGCCACCAGTTTCTCGACGGCCGCCGGAATCTCAACATCATCGCGGCAGCGCGACAGCCGGTGCTCACGCCAGGCTCCTGCAGGAGCCGGCGACTCGTTCAGGTCGGCATCGCGGGCCAGCGGCCTGACCGCCACGGGCGGGGGCGCCTCTGCCGCCTGCCGGGGCCCCTTCGCCGTGCCGGCGCATCCGGCCAGGACGGCCAGCGCGGCCACGACGGCCGGCACGAACAGCTGCGCCCCAAACACTTTCGTTCCGCTGCGGCTCACGGCTTCTCCCCCGCGGCAGGCGGCGACGGCTCCCTGCCGGCGGCTTCAAGCGCGCCACGGGCTTCGTCCAGCCTGCCGAGGGCCACCAGCACGGCGGCCCGGTTGTGGTGATAGGCGGATCGGTCCGGCACCAGGGCCAGCGCCCGGTCCACGGCTTCGAGCGCCGCGTCCGCGCGCCCCGCTGCCAGCAGGTTGAGGGAAGCCTGGGCCCAGAAAACGTCTTCGGCCACGGGCACCTGTGTCGTGTCGCCGTCGGCAGCGGCCTTGAGGGCCGCCCCGGCCCAGATGGCGCCCCCGAGCCGCCCTTCGGACTGGACGGCCATGCGCCAGTCATCGCCGGTCCATTGCGCACACGGCGTGGCCGAGACAAGCGCAAGAAGCGCGGAGTCCGCACGGGCCCCGGCAAGGGCGGCCAGCAGGTGCCGCCGGACCTCCGCAGACGGCTGGGCCGCCCATAATCGCTGCAGCGGAGCCACGGCCTCACCCGGCCTGCCGGCCGACAGGAGCATGCTGCCGAGCAGCCGGTCGGCTTCGGGGCAGCCGCCGCACAGGCGCCTCGCCGCTTCGAGGTCCGCGCGGGCGCGCGCCCAGTCGCCCAGGGCGCCGCGGATCCGACCCGCCTCCAGCCGCGGGGCCACGGACGAGGGGTCCAACGCGGCGGCTTCGTCGAATTCCGCCAGGGCCCGCCCGCGGCGGCCCAGCGCTGCGAGCGCCAGTCCCAGCTGATGGTGGAGTGCACCGTCGCGGGGGTTCAGCTGCAGGGCCGGCTCGAGCATGGTGAGTGCTTCGCGGCTGCGGCCGGCGGCGACGAGCGCGGCACCGGCCCGTCCCTGCAACTGCCAGCCATACAGGGGGTCCTTGCCCCACCGCTTGACGCCCGCCAAGGCCAGTTCCGCCGCCTGGTCGGGCAATCCGACTGCCAGGAGGCTGTCCACCCGCGCCAGGGCCTCACGTGCCGCCGGCGGCGGCGCCGAACCCATTGCGGAACCGGCACATAGGATCACCACGGCCACGCCCAACAGGAGTGGCATTGACCGCGATCGGCCGTGATGGTAAAATAGAGCCGACATCTGCAAATCCAGGGGCGTCAGGCGCCCAGGCCATATGTTGCCACCACCCGTGCGCGGAGCGGAACTTGTCGCCCTTGTCGCCCCCACCGGGATTGCTTCCCGTCTGTCCGCCGCGCCGGCAGCGCCTGCTGTCTGCTGTCGCGTGCCGCCCGCTCGGGCTTGCCCTGCTCCTGCTGCTGGCGGTGGCGGGACCGGCCACCGCCCTCGTGCGTTTCGACTTCGAGCAGAAGTACTTCCGGCATCCGGGCCGGCAGGTCTGGGATTTCAGTATCATTCGACCCGACTCGGTCTACCACATTTTTTACCATACGATCCACGAGACCACGCCTTCGGCCACGGCTGCAGACACCATCTGGCATGCGACGAGCCCCGATCTCCGGCACTGGGAACTGAAGGGTCCGGTGCTCGTCACCGCCGGCGCCGCCGGCTGGGAACAGGGCGCGCTCTGGGCACCCTCGGTGACGCGCGATGAAGCGCAGGATCGCTGGGTCATGCTCTACACCGGCAGCGACGCTGCCATGAACCAGCAGATCGGGCTGGCCGTCTCGACGGACCTCGACAACTGGACGCGCCTGGGCAGCGGCCCGGTGATCTCGCCGGACACGACGGCCTACATCTGGAGCGCGAGCTCAACCTGGAGTGATTTCCGCGACCCGTTCCTCTACCGCGAGAACGACCGGTGGCATGTGCTGGTCACCGCCAAGCAGCTGCTCGCGGGCGTGCCGACCGGCGTGCTCTACCACGGCACGTCGGACGACCTGCTCACCTGGACGGATGAGAGTCCCCTGTTCATCAACGACGGGACGCAGCCGGGCCGCGTGCTCGAGAGCCCGCAGTACCGCGTCTTCGGCGATTGGCACCACCTGCTGTTCGGCGAGTTCAACGCGACGGGCGTGACCATCGTCTCGGCGCAGGACCCGGCCGACTGGACGATGGTCGGCAAGCGCCTGCTCGACCAGGGGTACGCGCCCCAGTTGGACACCTTCGATGCGGGCATCCACGTCTATTCGCGCCTGGCTGCCTATCAACTGCCGCTGGGCGCCGGGCTGGGCTACGTCGTGCGGCTCGACACGCTGCGAACGGCTGCGGACGGCTCGCTGCCGACGGTCTGGTTCCCCCATCCCCTAGATGCCGACTGGCCCGTGCGGTCGGGTGCAGCCACGCTCGGGAACCCGACATTCGGCGACAACTCGCTCTATCGCGGCGAGGCCAGCAGCGGCCTGGTCGGCACGGGCTTCTTCGGCAGTCGCGAATACTACCCGGGGCCGTTGTCGGGCCGCGGAGCGCCCGGTGCGATGCTCGGCGATTCCATCACCGGCAGCCTGCAGACCCGTCCATTCGTGGTGACCGGTCATCGCATGACACTGCTGGTGGGTGGAGGCGTCTTCCCGGCCACCTGTTACGTCGCCCTCGTCGACGCGAACGACGGCACGATCCTGCACTGTGAAACCGGCCACGGCTCCGTCACGATGAGCCCCCGCGAGTGGGACCTCTCCGCTGATCGCGGGCGCCTGTGCCGCATCGTCATCGTCGACTCCGAAACCTCGGTCGGCGGGTACATCAACGTGGACGAGATCATCGAACTCGATGCCGGCGTGGCTGCGGCGCCGACGCCCGCGCGCGCGCACCTCGGGTCGCTGGCCATCGCCCCCAATCCGGCCAACCCCTCGGCGCGCGTCTCCTTCCGCCTGGAGCGTCCCGGCAGCGTGACCGTCGCCGTCTACGATGTGCGCGGCCGGCGCCTCTGGCAGCACGGTCCGGTGGCCCTGCCGGCCGGCGAAACGGCTGTGACCTGGCCCGGCGTGGACGACGCGGGGCAGCCCGCACCTTCGGGCACCTACCTGGTCAGGGTGAGCGACGGCGCCGGGACCGTGGCCGGGGGCCGCCTCACGCTGGTGAAGTAGGCGCGGGACGTCGGCGGCGGAAAACGCTCAACGCCAGCCGCCGGCGGCCGATCAGCCCTACATGGAAACCGCACCCTCACGAACCTTCGTCGCCGACCTCGTCAGCCGGGTCGGCAGCCTGCCGTCGGTTGCCGCCCAGGTGGTCAGCCTGGCTTCGGACCCGAAGTGCGACATCGGGTCGCTGGCACGTGTCATCATGAGCGACAACGCCATGTCGCTGCGCTTCCTGGCCCTCGCCAACAGCGCCGCGGTCTCGCACGGTCGCGAGACGCGCGACCTGCGCGCGGCGTTGGTGAAACTGGGCCTGCGGCGCGTGCGCAACGTGGCACTCTTGATGGGCATGCACGACATGGTGCCCAGCGGCGACTCGCGCCAGTGGCTCGACACCAGCAACTTCTGGCGATTCAACCTGGCCACTGCCAGCTGCGCCCAGGGACTGGCCTGGCTGCGCGGCTCACGACAGCACGAGGACGCCTGGCTGGCCGGCATCCTGCACGCCATCGGACTCGCGGCCATGGCCCAGCGCGCCAGTCCCGAGATGGCCCGCGCCGCCGAACTCGCGCAAGAGTCGGGCATGACCCTGGCCGACGCCGAGATGCGCGTCTTCGACTTCCACCACGGCGAGGTCGGCGGCCGCCTCCTGCGTGAGTGGCACCTGCCGACACTGTTCGCCGATTCGGTGGAGTTCCTGCCCGAGGACTTCTCGCCCGGCGAGTTGCCGGTCGAGACGGCCGAGATGATCGCCTTGCTGCGCGAGGCGGTCCTGACCGTGCGCGCGATCGGATTTGGCGACAACGGCGACGGCGACGAGCCCTGCCGCCCCGAGGACCTGGCCGAGCGACTGGGCCTGCCGGAACCGGCGATGCAGGCCCTGGCCGACAAGGTCGATCGCGAAGTGCAGGAGATCTCGAAGCTGATCGGGCTCGATGTCCCGGCCGACCTGTTCGCGGCGACACTGGCCAAGTCGCAGGAAGAGGTCGCGCGCGTCGGCCTGGAAGGCCTGGACGAGACGCTGGCCCGCGAGGACCTGGAGCAGCAGCTCAATGCGGCGCGCGAGATCCAGCAGCGACTGCTGCCGCGCAGCCTGCCTGAAGTGCCCGGCTACCGCCTGGCGGCGACGAACGTGCCTTCCCTGCATGTCAGCGGCGACACCTACGACTGCCTGCACCTGAGCGACGGATCGCTTGCCGTGACCATCGCCGACGTCTCGGGCAAGGGCATGCCCGCCGCGCTGCTGACCGGCACGTTGCAGGCGAGCCTTCGGGCACTGGCACGCGTCACCAACGATCCCGGGCAACTGCTCGAGGCCGCCAACGACGCCCTCTTCGAGAGCACCGACCCCGAGCGGTTCGCCACCCTGTTCATGGCGGTCCTGAATCCGGACGGGTCCGGACTGCGCTATGCCAGCGCCGGGCACAACCCGCCCCTGCTGCTGCGGGCCGACGGCACCGTGCAATGGCTCAAGCCCGCCGGCACCCCGTTGGGGATGATTCCCGAGATGACCTACCCGGTGTTCCCCGTGCGCCTGGACGCCGGAGACCTGCTGGTGGCCTACACCGACGGCGTCACCGAGGCGATGGCCCCGGACGGCACCGAATTCACCGAAGCTGGCCTCGAGACCGCGGTGCGGGACGCGGCCGCCGGCGGCCCGCAAGCGGTGATCGACGGCCTGCTGGCAGCCATCGCCGTCCACATCAACCAACCGGGCGATGAATCGGCGGCCGGCCGCCTGCTGGGCGCCGCAGCGGCGCAGACCGGCCTGGCCGCCGCCAGCGACGACATCACGCTCTTCGTCCTGGCGCGGGATGCCTGACCCGGGACGGTTTGACCGCCATCCCTGTCGCGCCTACTTTGGGGGGACGGTTGAGCCCTGCCACCCTCGTCCCGGGATACCCCATGAGTACGACCCGCATGGCGCATACAACCCACATGGCCCCCGACGGTCGACGCACGGACTACCCGCTCGGCCAGGAGATCGCCCATGCCGTCACGCACGGGGCCGGGGCCCTGCTCGGCGTGGTGGCCCTGGTGCTGCTGGTCTGGCGCGGTGCGCAGGCCCATGATCCCTGGCGCATCGTGGCGGGAGCCGTCTACGGAACCAGCCTGATCCTGCTGTTCAGCGCCTCCTCGATGTACCACGCGCTGCGGCCCGGCCGCGCCAAGCAGGTGTTCCAGGCCCTGGACCACGCCGCGATCTACTTCCTGATCGCCGGGACCTATACCCCCTTTGCGCTCGTGACGCTGCGCGGCCCCTGGGGCTGGTCGTTGCTGGGTATCGTCTGGGCCCTTGCTGCCGGCGGAATCGTCTTCGAGGTCCTTGTGCGGCGACGCTTTCTCCGGCGCCTGTCGCTGGTCCTGTACCTGGCGCTCGGCTGGCTAGCGTTGATCGTCGCCGTGCCCCTGGTGCGTCACCTGCCGGCGCCGGGGCCGCTCCTGCTGCTGATCGGCGGGGTCTTCTACAGCGGCGGCGCCGGGTTCTACGCCGCCCGCGGGCTGGCCTGGAACCACGCCATCTGGCACCTTTTCGTGCTGGCGGCGGCAGCCTTCCACTTCTTCTGCGTCTACATCTGCGTCATGGGCTGACCGGCCGTCCCGGCGGCCTCCCCGGTCCCGAAAAAGCCTGCCATTGTGGGCGTCGAACACAGGTTGTGCTATACTTTTGGGAGCCCCGGCCCCGCGGCCGGCGGGGCGGCGGGCGTGTCCATGCCCGGAACCGGCCAGTCACCGACCCGGCGAACAGGATCCGACATGACCAGCGAACCCAACGATTTCCAGGAATCCACCTCCCAGCCCGACCCGCAGCTCGCCTCAGAGACGCCGACGCCGGAAGTGCCCGGCAGCCCGGTCGTACTACCGGCAGATGACGAACCTTCCACCGAGTTCGCGGCCCTGCTGGCCAGCGAGGGCGCCGCCGCCCCGTCCGAGCCCAGGGCTGGCGACAAGGTGTCCGGCACCATCGTCATGATCACAGATGCGGAGGCGATGATCGATTGCGGCGGCCGCAGCGAGGTGCCGATGTCGATCGAGGAACTGCGTGACGACAAGGGCGAACTGGTCCACAAGGTCGGCGACCACATCGACGGGCACCTGGCCAAGGGCAAGGACGGCGACCTGAAGTTCACGCTCGCGATCAACCTGCGCGAAGCCGGGAAGCGGGCGCTGGCTGATGCCTTCGCCAGCGGCACGCCGGTCGAGGGCAAGGTCGGCGAGACGAACAAGGGCGGCTTCTCGATCAGCCTGTCGGGTGTGCGCGCGTTCTGCCCGTTCAGCCAGATCGACCTGCGGCGCGCCGACGACCCGAGCATTTTCGTGGGCAAGTCCTACAAGTTCAAGATCGTCGAACTGTCGGAGGACGGGCGCAACGTCGTCGTCTCGCGCCGCGCCTTCCTGCAGGAACACCGCGACACCGAGGCCACGCGCACCCGCCAGGCGCTGTCGCTGGGCGATGTGCGCGACGGCACGGTGACACGGCTGGTCCCGTTCGGCGCCTTCATCGATATCGGCGGCATCGAGGGCCTGGTGCACATCTCGCAGATCTCGCACCAGCGCGTGGCCAATCCGGCCGATGTGCTGCGCGAAGGCGAGACCGTGAAGGTGAAGGTGCTCGAGATCCAGAACCTGGGCGGCGGGCGCAACGAGCGCATCAGCCTGTCGATCAAGGCCCTGGCCAGCGACCCCTGGCCGTCGACGGCCGGTTCGCTCGCCGCCGGCAGCGACGTGACCGGCAAGGTCACGCGCCTGGTCGACTTCGGCGTGTTCGTGGAACTGCAGCCGGGCATCGAGGGACTGATCCACATCTCCGAGCTGGCGAACCGGCGTATCGTCCACCCGCGCGAGGTCGTGAACGAGGACGAGGAGATCACGGTGCGCGTGCTGGATATCGACCTGAGCCGGCGGCGCATTTCGCTGTCGCGCAAGCAGGCCAGCGACTACGACGGCGAGTAGCCCGGACCCGGCCGTCCCCGCAATCATGAAGGCCGCTGCCCTCGCAGGCAGCGGCCTTTTCCTTGCCCGGTGCCATCCCTGCCTGCAGCTTCCGGCAGTCGGCTCAGTCAGGCGACGGGGCTGGCACGCAGCCTGATCACCGCGTCGGCGACAACGGTGGCGGCGAACACGGCGTCCTCTTCGGCATGGTCGCGCGCAAAGCACAGCCGCATGCTGGCAGCAGCCAGGTCCGGCGGCACGCCCAGGGCAGCCAACACGGTCGATGGCGCCGCGCTGCCTGCCGCACAGGCCGAACCCGCCGAGACGGCCAGTTGCGGCATCGCCATCAGCAGCTTGCCCGGCGGCACGCCCGCGAACCCGAGGTTCAGGCTGCCCGGGAGGCGCTGCACGGGATCGCCGTGCAGGTGGACACCGTCGAGGCGCTCCCGAAGCGAGGCGAGAAACTGCGCTGCCAGGGCACGGAGCCGGACGGCATCATCATCCAGGCGCTGCGCCGCCAGGCGGCAGGCCTCACCGAATCCGGCGATGCCGGCCACGTCCGGCGTACCGGGGCGCAGGCCCCGCTCCTGGCCGCCCCCCAGTTGCACGGGCTCGATCGCGACGCGCGGGCCGCGACGGCGCAGGTACAGCGCACCCACGCCCTTCGGCCCGTGCAGCTTGTGCGCCGAGACCGCCAGCATGCCGATGCCGTCTCGCGTCACGTCGACCGGGATGCGCCCCACGGCCTGGGCGCCGTCGCACAGGAACGGCACTCCCCGCTCGCGACAGGCTTCACCGATCCGCGCCACCGGCTGCACCGTGCCGATCTCGTTCTGCGCCGCCAGGCAGCAGACCAGCCGCGTGTCGTTCGCCATCGCTGCGGCCACATCATCGGGATCGATGACGCCCGAGGCATCCACCGGCACGCGTGAGATGCGCCAGCCCGCAGCCTCGAGCCTGGCCAGCGGCGCGGACACCGCCGCGTGCTCGAAAGGGCTGGTCACGATGTGCCCTGGACCGGGCCACGCTGCCGCGAGCCCGAGCACGGCCAGGTTGTCGGCTTCGGTGGCGTTGGCCGTGAAGATGATCTCGCCGGGCGCAGCCTGGATGAGGGCCGCGACCTGCTCGCGTGCCAGCTCGACTACCTTGGCTGCAGCCCAGCCGTAGGCATGCGACGCGGCCGGGTTGCCGAAATGGTCGCGGGCCACGCGCTGCATGACTTCGAGCACCGCCGGATCGGGCGCCGTCGACGCGTGGTTGTCCAGGTAAAGCAGCTTGCGCACGGGCATGGTTTCCCTACCTGGCACGGCCCGCACGGGCTGCGCTCCGCTCAGCGGCTGAGTTCGAGCATGCGCTCGATCGGCGTGCGCGCCCGATCGGCCAGCGCTGCGTCCAGCGTGATCTCCGGCGTGCCGTCGCGCAGGCAACGATACAGTTTCTCCAGGGTGTTCTTCTTCATGTACGGGCACTCGTTGCAACTGCACGATTCGTCGGCGCCGGGCACGGGGATCAGTTCCTTGCCGGGATTCTCGCGCTGCATCCGGTGCAGGATGCCGGGCTCGGTGACGACGATGACCTGCCGGGCCGGCGTCCGCCGTGCGAATTCGAGGATGCCCGTCGTGCTGCCGATGTAGTCGGCGTGCTGGAGCACCGCCGGCGGGCACTCGGGGTGCGCCGCGACCACCGCGTCCGGGTGCGCCACCTTGAGTTCGACCAGGCGTCGCTCGCTGAAGGTCTCGTGGACCTCGCACGAGCCCGGCCAGAGCACCAGGTCGCGGCCCAACTGCCTGGCCACCCAATCCCCGAGGAAGCGGTCCGGCGCAAACACCAGCGGCTGGTCGGGCGGGAACGAGGCGACGATCTTCAGCGCATTGCTGCTCGTGCAGATCACGTCGCTGAGGGCCTTCGTGGCGGCGGAGCAGTTGATGTAGCTGATCACCTTGTGGCCCGGGTGGCGCCCGATGAACGCCGCAAAGGCATCGGCAGGGCACCCGTCCGCCAGGCTGCAGCCGGCGTCGAGGTCGGGCAGCAGCACGGTCTTCTGCGGGCAGAGCAGCTTGGCCGTCTCGGCCATGAAGTGCACGCCGGCGAAGACGATCACCTCGGCGTCGGTGGCGGCCGCGGCCTGGCTCAGGCCGAGGCTGTCGCCCACGTAGTCGGCGACATCCTGGATCTCGGGCTCCTGGTAGTAGTGGGCCAGGATGACCGCCCGGCGTTCCTGCCGCAGGCGATCGATTTCCCTGTGGAGGTCGGTCCCCGCCGGACCGCCGCCGGGACTGGGCTGCATCACGCGGGCTCCTTGCCGGCCCGGGCCGGTTGGACCCGGGACACCCCGCCAATCTTGCCCCGACAGGGCCTTTCGGCAAGGCCGTGGTCCAGCCCGGTCCGGCCGCAAGAGGGGTTGGGTGTGGACTTTCCGGGGCCGGACACGTAATATTCACCAGTTGGCATGACGGCCACGGCCACGTGGCGGGCATGGCGATCCCCACGCCGCAAGGGCACTGCCGAGACGGCACCGGGGACGCGGCGGCCGGCCGTTCCGTTCTCCCCACCAGTTGAACGTGAGGAAGACCAAGGAATGAACAGTTTCGGTTCCCCCCTCGCGGGCGCCAGGGGTCCGGTCCGTACATCGGCCCGGGTCGCTCGCCTTGCCTTGTGCCTGCTGGCCGCCATGTTCCTGCTCAACGCCTGTTCCGACGACGCCTCCGATCCGCCGTTCACGCCCGCACCCACGCCCGAAGCGCAGGATTGGCTCTTCGATGTGCAGGGCACGGCCGCCAACAACGTCTACGAGTGCGGCGCCAAGGGCGCGATGTTCCACTGGAACGGGACCGCCTGGTCCGCCGTCGACATGAGTACCCGCGATCCCGTGGTGCGCATCTGGAAAGAGGATGGCGGCAGCACGCTCTACGCCGTCGGGCACAAGGGCCACATCTGGCGCAACACCGGCGGCACCTGGTCGGGCATGACCAGCGGGACCAGCAAGAACCTCTACGGCATCGGCGCCCTCAACGGTGTCGTGCACGCCGTCGGTCAGGACGGCACCATCTGCCGCCTGTCGGGCTCGACCTGGTCCACCGTGGCGGGAAGCATGTTCCAGCTGAACGAAGTGGGCGTGCCCGTGGACACGCTCCTCGTGGCTGAGGACCTCGCTTCCCTGGTGACGGTCAACCACTACTTCCTGGGCGGCGCCTACATCGACCCCAACTACGTCGGTCCGCGCACGGGCATCCTCGGTACGCGGGGCATGGTCCTGGCCACCAACACCGACGCCGCGCTGAACGGCGAGTGGGTTTTGCGCCCGCTCAGCGGCGAGCAGATCGTGCCCCACGAATGGGTGCTCGCCACGACTTCGGATCCGGCCATCCTGAGCCGCAACTACCTCGGCACTTCCGAGGGCTGGCTGTTCCGCCTGACCCGCGACGACGACGGCAAGAATGTCTGGTCGAAGTTCTATCCCGAACTCACGGACAATCCCGGCGCCGGCATCAACGACCTGTGGGTCGATGCGACCGACAACGTGTACCTCGTCACCGACGAGGGACAACTGGTTTTCCAGACCGCGGACTACGACTTCAGCACCGAGACCGGTCGTCGCGTTGTCCTGTACGATGGCATCGACCGGCTGACCGGCATCTGGGGTTCGGGCCCCGGCGACCTCTGGTTCGTCGGTTACCGTGAAGAGACCATCTTCCATGCCGTCCACGACCAGGGCACGGACGACTGCACCGTGACCACGACGACCGTTGACTTCCCCGCCAAGTCCGGCGGGTCGCTGGGCATGACCGACCACCTCGGTCGCCCGCTGAACTGAGGCTCCCCGCGGCGGGGCGGCCACTGCCGCCCCGCCGTTCTTCTCCCCGACCCCGCCGGCCCCTGCGGCGCTGCAATGGTCCCTCGCTGACGATCCTGGAGGTTTTCCCATGTCGCATCCGTCAAGCCGCCGGTTGGCCGGCGCTGCCCTCGTCCTCGTCCTGGCCGCCTGCCTGGCCGCCACCGGGGCCCTGGCCCAGTACAAGCCCGACCCCTCGGCGCCGCGCGCCGACATCCCCAAGTCCTCGCAGTGGAACGCCGCGCACATTTTCGCGGACGAGGCCGCCTGGGAGGCCGAGATGGCCGCCATCGGCGCCGACATCCCCAAGCTCGAGGCGTTCAAGGGCCGGTTGGGCGAATCGGCAGCGACGATGCTCGACGCCCAGAACGCCACCTTCGAGACGATGAAGCGCCTGTACAAGCTGTATGTGTACGCCCAGGTGCTGTACGACGTGAACCAGGGCGATGCCCACAGCCGCCAGATGCAGGGCCGGGTCGCAGCGATCATGCCGGCGTTCGGCGAGGCCACGTCGTGGATGCAGCCGGAACTGCTCGAGATCGACCCTGCGGTCATCCGCAACTTCATGGCCGAGGACAAGGAACTGGCCGTCTACGACTACTACTTCGAGGAACTGTGGAGGCAGAAGGCCAACACGTTGAGCAGCCCCGAGGAGCGCCTCATGGCGCTGACCGGCAACATGCGCTCCACGCCGGGCGATGCGCACGAGTCGCTGCTGGGCGTCGACATGAAGTTCCCGGACATCACCAATGCCAAGGGCGAGAAGATCCCGGTGACGGTCAGCGGATGGTCGGCCCTGCGCTCGAGCGAGGACGAGACGGTGCGCGGCCAGGCGCGCGACGCCTTCTTCGGCACGCTGCGCGGTTACGAGAACACGTTCTCCGTGCTGCTGGACGGGGCCGTGAAGTCGCACATCATGACCAAGGACGCGCGGAACTACGAGACCTGCCTCGACGCCGCGCTGTCACCCGACAACATCAGCCCCAATGCGTACCGCATGCTCATCTCCACGGTCCGCGAGAGCCTGCCGCGCACCATGCACAAGTACGTGGACCTGCGCCGCAAGGTGCTGGGCACGCCGGGGCCGCTCACCTTCCCCAACCTGTACAATGCGATGATCGAGGGCGTCGAGCCCGAGTACACCTACGATGAGGCGCGCAAGATCATCGTCGAGGGCCTCAAGCCGCTGGGCAAGGAGTACACCACCCTGCTGGCCGAGGGCATGGATCCGAAGAACGGCTGGATCGACGTCTACCCGAACGAGGACAAGCGCAGCGGCGCCTACAGCAACGGCGTCCTTGCGAAGGACATCCATCCGTACGTGCTGCACAACTTCGACAACTCGCTGGACGCCGTCAGCACGACGGCGCACGAGATGGGCCACGCCCTGCACTCGGTCTTCTCGAGCCGTCACCAGCCGCCCGTGTACGCCGGCTACACCACGTTCCTGGCCGAGGTTGCCTCGACCTGCAACGAGGCGCTGCTGACCAACCACCTGTTGGCCGAAGCAGACGATGTCGACGTCAAGCTGATGCTGCTCAACCAGCGCCTGGAGTCGATCCGGCAGACGATCTTCCGCCAGACGCTGTTCGCCGACTTCGAACTGCGCTTCCACGAGCACGCCGAGAAGGGCAACCCGCTGACCGCCGAGTATCTCAATACGACCTACGGCGACATGATCAAGGAGTACTACGGCCCCAACTACGAGTTGGGCAAGGACGACCAGTGCGAGTGGATGTTCATCCCCCACTTCTACTACAACTTCTACGTCTTCACCTATGCCACGGGCCTGACCAGCGGCCTGGCCCTGGCTGACGAGATCAGCGCCCGCGGCGACAAGCCGGCGCAGCGCTACATCGACAACATGCTGAAGGCCGGTTCGAGCGCGCCGCCGATCGATATCCTGCGGAACGCGGGCGTCGACCTCGAGACCCCGGCGCCGATCGTCGCGGCAATGGACATGTTCGAACGGACGGTGGACGAGTTCGATCGTCTCTGGACGCAGAAGTACGGCAAGAAGTAGTCGCGATCCCGCGATGTGAAATGCCAGCGCCGGGCCCGGAAGGGCCCGGCGCTTTTTCAACTGCACACGACGGCAGGCCTACGCCAGGAGGTTGAGGACCGTGCCAGGGACCAGGCTGGCGTGGACCCGCGCCGCCTGGGGCGGCGACGCCAGGGCGTCCTGGCGCACCCGCTCGGCGGCGACCTTCGCAAGGTCCGCCGGGCCGGCGCCCGTCGGTGCGCCCTGGGGCAGCATCGGAGAGGCCGCGAGGTTGTTGGGCTGGACCGCCGTCGGGTCCGCATAGGTCGGCGACTCGGGCGCTGCCGCCTGCGGCAGCCACTGGTCGGTCGACGAGTCACCGACCGGTGCACGGGGCGCCGGCACCGCCGGGGCCGCCGTCGGCTCCAGGTCGGGTCGCGGGTGTGGGGCTTCCTGCCGGATGGGTGCCGGCGCGGCAGTGGGCAGTGCGCCCGGGATGTGCAGGCTCATGGTGGCCGTCCCTGTGGGCTGTGCGGGGGCCGCCGGCCGTGGTCGCGGCACGGGCGGATTCCGCCGGATACCACGCTATCGGCATGTCCCAATCGGAACTTGAGCCCCGGGAGCGAAATAAATGCTCTCCCAAGTATGTAATGACAAAAAAAACGCCGGAACCGGGTTCCGGCGTGATTGTGGTGGGCCGCCCGGGACTCGAACCCGGTACAACCTCCTTAAAAGGGAGGTGCTCTACCTGATGAGCTAGCGGCCCACGCTGAGGTGGCCGGTCAATATGGGAGTCCTGCCGCCCGGAGTCAAAACAGCCCCGCGAAGCGCCCGGGCTCAGCCGGAGACGCCTTCCGGGGTCCAGATCATCTGCGTGCGGTCGCGGCCGACGCTGACCCCGACGATGGGAACGCCGAGCACCTGCTGCAGGAAATCGAGGTAGCGCCTGGCGGCCTCGGGCAACTCCCCGATCGAACGGCATCCGTTCAGGGGCTGGCGCCAGCCGGGGAATTCCCGGTACACGGGCCGGCAGCGCGGCAGGGCTTCACCCAGCGTCGGGTAGAGATCGACCGTGGCGCCGTCGAGTTCGTAGGCCACGGCGACGGGCACCACCTCGGCAGTATCCAGGACGTCGAGCTTCGTGATGATGACACCGTTCATGCCGTTGATCTCCACGGAGAAACGCGCCGCCACCGCATCGAACCAGCCGCAACGCCGGGCACGCCCGGTCGTGGCGCCGAACTCGCCGCCGGCCTCGCGCAGGCGGTCGCCGGGCTCGCCAAGAAGCTCGGTCGGGAACGGTCCGTTGCCCACCCGCGTGCAATAGGCCTTGAAGATGCCCTGGATGTCCCCAGCGCCCCCGGCGGCAGGCCTGTACCCGTGAGCGCACCGCCAACCGTCGTGTTGCTGCTGGTCACGTAGGGGAACGTACCGTGGTCCACGTCGAGCATGGTGCCCTGGGCGCCTTCGAACAGGGCCGACTCGCGCCCCGCGCGCACGCCCGCAAGCAGGTGGTGGGCGTCCACGATCATCGGCGCCAGCAACTGGGCCAGGACCACCAGCTCCTCGGCCAGGACCCGCGCCGGCATGGGCTCGGCCTGGTAGGTGTTGCTGAGCACCTCGTTGGCCGAGAGGATCTTCTCGATGACCTTGCGCTCGAGCCGTTCGGCCGGCAGCAGCAGGTCACCCATGCGCAGCCCGGTGCGCTGGACCTTGTCGAGATAGGCCGGGCCGATGCCGCGGCCCGTGGTGCCGATGCCGTGGCGCCCCAGCTTGGCCTCGCGAAGCTCGTCCATCCGCATGTGGTACGGCATGAGCAGCGCCGCGCCGGCCGCGACGAAGAGCCGGTCGCGGATGTGGAACCCGCGCTCCTCCAGCCCGATCATCTCGTCGCGAAGGGCCCAGGGATCGACGACCATGCCGCCGCCCAGGAGGCAGCGCACGCCGTCATGCAGGATCCCCGACGGGATCAGGTGCAGCACATGCTTGTCCGGGCCGATGTGGATGGTGTGGCCGGCGTTGGCGCCGCCCTGGTATCGCAGCACCCAGTCGACGTCGCGGCTCAGGGCATCAACGATCTTGCCCTTGCCCTCGTCGCCCCACTGCCCGCCGATAATCACGCGATTGCGCACGGCCGACTCCCCGTTGCGGGCCCCCGGGGCCCAAAAAAACGCCCGATCATCACACCGGATGTCGAGCGGTACCTGACCGCATCATCGCCGATCGGTCAATTGCCGTCAAACATCGCCTTCAAGGTACCCCAGAGTCGCTCGTCGACCAGGGGACCGGAGCCGCACTCGTCGGCTACGCCGGGGTTGCCGGCCTGTGAGGTGACATTCCCGTCCGCAGACCCGTCACCGTCACTGTCGCCGACCTCGACGCCGTTGAGGCAGCCGTCGCCGTCGGAATCAAGCATCGCCAGGTTCGAATCCCAGACGCGTCCGTTGGCCCGAAAGTCGCTCCCGAACACGTTCAGGGCGGCACTGCCGGCCGTCGGGGCCCCGGTGGTGTGGCAGGCGAGGCACAGGTTGGGCGTGATCACGGGCAGGCGCGACATGTCGAGGTTGGTGGCCCGGGCGCCACCGGCGCACGCCGCGACCAGGACAACCGCCAGGGCGGTCGCCGCCAGTCCTCCGGACTGTGTCCTCGGTCGCATGCACCTCACCATCCGCGATGATGGTTCCACCCGGAAAGCGGGCCGCCGCACGGCGCCCCGCCGCACCCATTATACCGCCCGCGAAATGCCATCGTCAAATTCAGGGCTCGACGTTTGCCGCCAGGAGGGCCTCGACCCAGGCCAGCATTTCGTCGCGCCCCTTCCCCTTTTCGGCCGAAGTGGGGATGAACGGCGTGTCCGGGGCCGATCCCAGGACCTCGATCAGCTCCCGGTAGCGGCCCGCCAGCTTCGTGGCCCCCAGCTTGTCGATCTTGGTGGCGGCAATGGCGCAGGGGTGGCCCGCCTCGCGGATCCAGCCGGCGACCTCCTGGTCGTCGGCGGTCGGGCGATGGCGGACGTCCAGCAGCTGGAAGACGGCCATGGGCCGGTCATCGGCGGCCAGGTAGGTCTGGAACAGGCGCCGCCAGACCTCGCGCTGGGAACGGCTTACCTTGGCGAAGCCGTAGCCCGGCAGGTCGACCAGGTAGTAGCGCCCATCCACGATGAAGTAGTTGAGCAGCCGGGTCTTGCCCGGCTTGCCGCTGGTGCGGGCCAGGTCGCGCCGATTCAGGAAGTGATTGATCAACGAGGACTTGCCGCAATTGGAACGCCCCATGAAGGCGAACTCCGGCAGCACCACTTCCGGGCGGCCGCGCAGGTCGGGTGTGCTGGTCACGAACTCGACGTGCACCGGGCCCTCCGCCGTTCAGTTGGGACGCGCCGGCGACTTGCCCTTGCGGCCCGTCCGCCCTCGGGCGCTGCGCCCGGAAGTCGCGCGCTTGCCGCCGTCCACCAGGGCCAGCGGCAGCACTTCATCCATGGTCTCGACCAGGTGGACGGTCAGGTCGCGCCGGATTTCCGGCGCCAGTTCCTGGAAGTCCTTCTCGTTTTCCTTCGGAATGATCAGGTGCCGGCACCCGGCCCGGATCGCCGCCACGGCCTTTTCGGGCAGGCCGCCGATGGGCAGCACCTTCCCTCGCAGCGTGACCTCGCCGGTCATGGCGACGTCGGCGCGCACAGGCACGCCCCGCAGCAGCGAGACGATGGCCGTGGCCATGGCGATGCCCGCGCTGGGACCGTCCTTCGGCACCGCGCCCTCGGGCACGTGCAGGTGGATCTGGTTCTTCTTGAACCACTCCCCGGACATCTCGCGGCACAATCCGCGCGCATAGCTCAGCGCCGTCTCCGCCGACTCCTTCATCACGTCCTTGAGGTTGCCCGTGATGGTGATCTTGCCGGCGCCGGGGACCGAGTTGACCTCGACCTCGAGGATCTCGCCGCCGACCGTGGTCCAGGCCAGCCCGACGACGACGCCGATCTCCGGCTGCCGCTCCATGACCCGGCGACGGTACTTGGGAATGCCCAGGTACTTTTCGAGGTTGGCCGCCGTCACCGCAGCCGGCCACTTGCCGGTCTCGGCGTGGTGCCGCGCCACCTTGCGGCAGATGCCCGCGATCTCGCGTTCAAGGCTGCGCACCCCTGCCTCGCGCGTGTACCCGTCGATGATCGCCTGGAACGCCGTGTTCTTGAAGCCGCCCGGCCAGCGCCCCACGCCGTTGCGCTTCATCTGTCGCGGCGCCAGGAACCGCTCGGCGATGGTCCGCTTCTCGTGCTCGAGATAACCCGGCAGGCGGATGATCTCCATGCGGTCCTCGAGCGCCGGCGGGATCGAGTGCAGGCTGTTGGCTGTGGTGATGAACATCACCTGGCTGAGGTCGAACTCGACCTCGAGATAGTGGTCGCTGAACGTCGAATTCTGTTCGGGGTCCAGCACCTCGAGCAGGGCGGCCGCCGGGTCTCCCCGGAAGTCGGCGCCCATTTTGTCAATTTCGTCGAGCAGGAACACCGGGTTGCGCGTGCCCGCCTTGCGCAGCGACTCGATGATGCGCCCCGGCTTGCTGCCGATGTAGGTGCGCCGGTGGCCGCGGATTTCCGACTCGTCGCGCACGCCGCCGAGGCTGATGCGCACGAACTTCTTGCCCATGCTCTCGGCGATGCTGCGGCCGAGGCTGGTCTTGCCCACGCCGGGAGGCCCGACCAGGCAGAGAATGGTGCCCTGCGGCCGCCGCGTGAGCTTGTAGACAGCCAGGAACTCGACGATGCGCTCCTTGACCTTCTCCAGGCCGTAGTGGTCGGCATCCAGGCGCGCCTGCACATGCGCGGGATCGACGCGGTCGCGCGACTTCTTCTTCCAGGGCAGCGCCAGCAGCGTGTCCAGGTAGTTGCGCACCACGGTCGCCTCGGGACTCATGACCGACATCCGCTCGAGGCGCGTCACCTCGCGGCGCGCCACCTCCAGCGCCTCGGGGCTCAGGTCGCTGGCCTCGATGCGCGCGGAGTAGTCCTCGATCTCGGAGTCCTCGTCGGATGTGTAGCCCAGCTCCTTGCGGATGGCGCGCAGCTGCTCGTTCAGGTAGAACTCGCGCTGGTTGCGCTGCACGGCGGACTGGACCTCGCCGTCGATGCGCTGCTCGATCTCAAGGATATCCAGTTCACCGGCCAGGATCTGGTTGATGCGCGCCAACCGCTTGGCCAGCGCCGGCTCCTCGAGCAATTCCTGCTTCAACGGCACCTTGCCGAGGATGTAGGCGCTGATCGAGTCGCCCATGCGCCCGATCTCGTCGAGGTTCAGGACCGACAGCACACTTCGTCCGGCAGCCGCTTGTTCAGGCGCACGTATTCCTTGAACCGGTCCTTGATGGAGCGGCTGAGCGCCTCGATCTCGGGGCCCTCGGCCACTTCCTCCTTCATCGGGGCGACCGCCGCCTCCAGGAAGCCGTCGGCCTGCGTCACGTTGTCCAGGCGCACGCGCGCGGCGCCCTCGACGAGGATCTTCAGGGTCTCGTCCGGGGTGCGGATGATCTGCAGCACACGGATGACGGTACCGACGGTATAGAGATCGTCGCCGGCCGGTTCCTCGGTGTCCGGTTCACGCTGCGCCGCGACGCACAGGCGCTTGTCGCGTTCCATCGCCGCCTCGACGGCGGCGACCGAGGCGGCGCGGCCCACCAGCAGGGGCGTGACCATGTAAGGGAAGACGACGACGTCGCGCAGGGGCAGCAGCGGCATGCGCGCGGGCAGTGCCGGCGCCTCGGGGACAGCGGCGCGTTCGGGCGGAGTCGGGCTCATCATGCTCCTTGGCACGGTGGGAGTGCGCGGGCTGCCGGCGATGGTGACGACCGCGCCGGGATCGCTCCGGCCGCGGCCGGGCGACCCCGGCGGGGCCGACGCACGCTCGGGATCAGGCTTCCTTGATGTCCAGTGGCGGCTCGCCGAGCACCATTTCCGGTTCGGTCTGCTTCTCGACCGACTCGCGGGTGATGACGACCTGCCGCACATCGTCCAGCGACGGCACCTCGTACATGGTGCCGCGCATGATGCGTTCGAGGATCGAGCGGAGACCGCGGGCGCCCGTCTTGCGCTTGATCGCCAGGTCGGCGATCGCCTCAAGGGCTGCGGGCTCGAAGACCAGCTCGACGTCCTCCATCTCGAGGAGCTTGCGGTACTGCTTGGTCAGCGCGTTGCGCGGCTCGGACAGCACGCGGATCATCGCTTCGCGGTCCAGTTCCTTCAGGCTGGTCACCACCGGCAGGCGGCCGATCAGCTCGGGAATCAGTCCGTACTGCATGAGGTCCTGCGGCTCGACCAGCGAGAAGAACTCCTCGCGCTCCTCGCGCACCGTGTATTCCTCGGTACGCGCGAAGCCCAGCGTGTTGCGACCGACCCGGCGCTCGATGATCTTCTCGAGCCCCTGGAAGGCGCCGCCGCAGATGAACAGGATGTTGCGCGTGTTCACCTCGAGGTACTTCTGCTGCGGATGCTTGCGCCCACCCTGCGGCGGCACGTTGGCCACCGTACCTTCGAGGATCTTGAGCAGCGCCTGCTGCACGCCTTCGCCCGAAACATCGCGAGTGATCGAGGGGTTGCCGCTCTTGCGGCCGATCTTGTCGATCTCGTCCACGTAGACGATACCCTGCTCGGCCGCCGCGATGTTGTAGTCGGCCGCCTGGAAGCAGCCGCACAAGGATGTTCTCCACATCCTCGCCGACATAGCCGGCCTCGGTCAGTGCCGTGGCATCGGCGATCGCGAACGGCACGTTCAGGTAGCGCGCCAGCGTCTGCGCCAGCAGCGTCTTGCCCGTGCCGGTATTGCCGAGCATCAGGATGTTGCTCTTGTCGATCTCGACGCCGTCGCCCGTGACCTTCTGGTGGATCCGCTTGTAGTGGTTATAGACGGCCACCGACAGGCTGACCTTCGCCTCGTCCTGCCCGATCACGTACAGGTCGAGGTACTCGCGGATCTCGCGGGGCTTCGGGAACTTCGGCGGCGCCAGGGCCGCCTCGTCGAGCATCTCGCCCTCGAGGATGTCGTTGCAGAGCTTGATGCATTCGCTGCAGATGTAGACACTCGACGGCCCAGCGACGAGTTTCGCCACTTCGTCCTGCCCGCGAGCGCAGAATGAGCACTTTATCATCTGCGGACTGCCGTTCTGCCGACGTTTCATCACTGCTCCCCGACCGCGTCCCGCGGGCCCGAACGGCCCTACTTCTTCTTCGCCTTGTCCGTCTCGATTTCGCTGCGGCTCTCGATGACCTTGTCGACGATCCCGTAAGCGCAGGCCTCGTCGGCGGACATGAAGAAGTCTCGGTCACTGTCGGCGGCTATCTTCTCGAGCGACTGGCCGGTATGCTTGGCGAGGATGCCGTAGAGCTTGTCCCGGATGCTCAGGATCTCCCGGGTGTAGATCTCGATCATGCTCGCCTGGCCCTGGCTGCCGCCCAGAGGCTGATGGATCATCACCCGCGAGTTCTTCAGCGCCGACCGTTTGCCGTCCTTGCCGGCCGCCAGGAGCACGGCGCCCATGCTGGCCGCCTGCCCCATGCAGATGGTAACCACATCATTTGTAATGTATTGCATCGTATCGTAGATGGCAAGACCAGCGGTCACGCTGCCGCCGGGACTGTTGATGTAAAGATAGATATCCCGTTCAGGATCCTCAGCTTGCAGAAAGAGCATCTGGGCGATGACCAGATTGGCGATGTTGTCATCGACCGGAAAGCCGAGGAAAATGATGCGGTCCTTGAGGAGCCGCGAATAGATGTCATAGGCGCGCTCGCCATGACTGGTTTGATCAACGACCACGGGAACCAGCATCACTACTCCGTTTCGATCAGGAGACCGTTTCACTCAGGACATCCGTGTCCGCGGGCACATCCTGGACCGCCGCGCGCGACAGCAGGAAATCGTACGTACGCCGCTCGAGAAGGTCGTATTCGATCCGTTCCCGCTCGTCGCCACTGTCGACGAATTCACGGTACCGGTCAACCTCGAAACCGTTTTCGGCGGCAATCTCGGCGATCCGTTCATCGACCGCCTCCTTGTCCGCCTTGATCTCTTCCTGCCGCCGGACGGCTTCGAGCAGGAGCATGCCCCGCAGCGCGCGTTCGGCGTGCGGACGCCCCTCCTCGCGGTAGGTCGCGTCCTCCTGCTCGGTGTTGGCGCGTCCAACCCGCAGGTTGCGCTGGTGCAGCTCGGCCAGCCCCGACTCGAGGTACTTGTCGACCATGGACTGCGGCAGGGGAACCTCGTGCCGCTTCAGGAGTTCCGCCTGGAGCTGGACATCCAGCTCCTGGGCGACGCGGCGGGCCGCCTCCTTCTCCAGGTCCTTGCGGATGTCCGCGCGCAGTCCGGCCACGTCCTGGACCGGGCCGCAGCTGGCGGCGAACGCGTCGTCGAGCTCCGCCAGCTTCTTCTGGGCCACCGACTTGATCAGGCAGCGAAACTTGACCGAACGCCCCTGCAGCTGCGGGTTCGGATGGTCGGCCGGGTAGGCAACCTCGACGATGCGTTCGTTGCCGGCGGCACAGCCGTCGAGGCGCTCGTTGAACGCCGGGAGATTGTTCTCGGCGCCCAGCACGAAGCGCTGGTCGGCAATCAGGCGGGCCTCGTCGAAGTTGCCGGCGTCATCGCCGGGCAGCAGGTCAAGCGTGACCTGGTCGCCGTTGCGCGCCTCGCGCTCGACGGTCTCCCAGCCGGCCCGCGCCTCGCGCAGCCGCTCGATCACCCGCTCGACATCCTCGTCGGACACCGACACCTGCCGCCGCTTCACGGGCAGCCCGGACAGGTCGTTCAGCTTGATCTCGGGCCGCACCTCGACCACGAGGTCGAACTTCAGGGGGCCCTCCTCCTTGAACTCGAGGTTTTCCAGCGCCGGATCGTTCACCGGCGCAAGCTTGTGCTCGAGGATGGCATTGATCCAGGCCTTCGGCACCAGCGCCTCGACGGCCTCGACGCGGATCATCTCGCCCAGTTCCCGCTCGAGAACCGCCTTCGGCGTGTGTCCCTTGCGGAAGCCCGGGCGATGGTGTGTCCGGGCGGCCTTCTTGAGCCGGTCGGCGTATTCGCGCTCGTAGAGGGAGCGGGCGACCTCGGCGCGGATGACGCGACGGCAGGGCTCAGGCGACTCGACGGTCGTGACGATGGGCCGATCGGCGCCGGTCTGGTTCTCGGACATGGCCTTGATCCTTGCGTGTGGAATGTGAAAACGGCCCGGCGCTGGAAGGCCCCGGGCGCGGCGCGCAGTGCTGGGAAACGGGCCCCGGAGGGCCTGCCTGGTGCGCCCCGAAGGGTCCTGGTGCGCCCCGAAGGGTCCTGGTGCGCCCCGGAGGGTCCTGGTGCGAGAGGGGGGGCTCGAACCCCCACGGGTTTCCCCACAGGAACCTAAATCCTGCGTGTCTGCCAGTTCCGCCACTCTCGCTTGGAAACCGATTGGGCGCCGGCAATCCGGTGCTCACAAACCCATCAGGCGATTCCGGGGAACGGGCCCCGCGGCGGCGCGGGCCGCGCGAATATAGCCCCGGCCCCAAAAGGGGTCAAGGGAGCCCCCGCCCCCTACTGGAGCCGCCGGTAGATGGTGCGGGCCGCAATGCCGAGGATCCTGGCGGCCATTTCCTTGTCCCCGCCGGTGCTTTCGAGCGTGGCCTGGATCAGCTCCATCTCGGCATCGCGCAGCGTGCAGCCCACGGGGATGACCACCTGCTCAAGGCGCGCCCGGCCGGCCACCACGTTGGGCGGCAGGGCGTCGACGTCGACCTGCGACTGGCGTGAGAGCACGACCGCCCGCTCGACGGCGTTCTCGAGTTCGCGCACGTTGCCGGGCCAGCCGTAGCGCCCGAGCACCTCCAGCGCCGCCGGCGTGAAGCCCGACAGCTGCTTGCTGTTCTTGGCGTTGTAGCGGGCAAGGAAGAAGTCCGCGAGCAGCGTCACGTCATCGCCGCGCCGCCGCAGGGGCGGCAGTTCCAGGTTGATCACGTTCAACCGGTAGAAAAGGTCCTCACGGAAGCGCCCGGCCTCCACGAGGGCGGGCAGGTCGGAATTGGTGGCGGCGATGATCCTCACGTCGACCACCACCGGCTCGCCGCCGCCGAGCCGCTCCAGCGTGCCTTCCTGGAGCACACGCAGCAGCTTCACCTGCGTGGTGGGGCTCATCTCCCCCACTTCGTCCAGGAACAGCGTGCCGCGGTCGGCCAGCTCGAAGCGTCCCTTGCGGCGCGCCACGGCGCCGGTGAAGGCGCCCTTCTCGTAGCCGAACAGCTCTGCTTCCAGCAGCGTTTCGGGCAGCGCGGCGCAGCTGACGGTGACCATGTTGCGCCGGGCGCGATCGCTCCAGCGGTGGATGGCCGAGGCGAACACCTCCTTGCCCGTGCCGCTCTCCCCGGTGATCAGGATCGTCGCGCTGCTCGGGGCCGCCTGCTGCGCCGTGGCGATGGCCCGTCGCATGGGTTCGCTGCGACCGATGATGTCCGCAGTGCCCTGGATCTCGTCCAGCTTGCGCCGCAGCTGCCGGTTCTCCATCAGCAGGTTCTGCTTCTCGAGCGCCTTGCGCACCACCTTCAGCGTGGTGGACGTCGAGAAGGGCTTCTCGATGAAGTCGTAAGCGCCGGATTTCATGGCATCGACAGCCGTTTCGATCGAACCGTGCCCGGTGATGATGACGAACTCGGTGGACGGCGAGATGATCTGCGCCGCCTTGAGCAGGTCGAGGCCGCCCATGCGGGGCATCTGCAGGTCGGACAGCACGAGATGAATCTCCTGCCGCCGCAGGACCTGCAGCGCTTCCTCGCCGTTGCCCGCCGTCACGACCGCATAGCCGTTGCGCCCGAGCAGCTTGCTGAGCGCGCGGCAGAGTTCCGGCTCGTCGTCGACGATGAGGATGGTGGCGCCCGCCATCTCGTCGGGAGACGGACCGGCTCCCGTGGGCGCGCTGGGGTCGCTCTGCGTCATGGAACTCCCGGGGGGACGGACCGGCGCGGCTGTCGGACACAGCCGCGCACTGCCTCACATCTAGTCCATGAATGCGCCCGGTGTCAACGGCGGCGGGCCGCAGGCCGGGTTCAGGCAGGCAGCCCGCCCGGCCAGACGCGCCCGAAAACGCCCCGCTCCCGGGCCGAAGCCAGCAGCGACTCGCGGAAATCGGGGTGCGCGATGCCGATCAGGGCCTCGGCGCGCTCGCGCAGGCTGCGTCCGAGCATGGGCGCCGCGCCGTACTCGGTGACGACGACATGCACGTCCGCTCGCGTGATCACCACGCCGGCGCCGTGGGCCAGGAAGGGCACGATGCGCGACCGCGTGCCGTCGGAAGTCGTCGACGGCAGCGCGATGATCGGCAGGCCGCCCTCGGCCAGGGCCGCACCACGCATGAAGTCGGCCTGGCCGCCGAACCCGCTGTGGATACGCTCGCCGATCGAGTCGGAACAGACCTGGCCGGTCAGGTCGACCTCGATGGCGCTGTTGACCGCTGTCATGCCCACATTGCGGGCGATCGTGGCCGGGTGGTTGACGTAGTCGGTGGGATGGAACTCGAACAGCGCATTGTCGTGCGCGAAATCGTAGGTCTTCCGCGTGCCCATGATGAAACCGGCGACGACCTTGCCCGGGTGCAGCGTCTTGCGCTCGCCCGTCACGACGCCGCTCTGCACCAGGCCGGGCAGCGCCTCGGTGATCATCTCGGTGTGCACGCCAAGGTCGCGGCGGTCGCCCAGGAACTCGAGCACCGCGTTGGGAATCGCGCCGAGGCCCAGCTGCAGGCAGGCACCATCCTGGATCAGCCCCGCCACGTGCCGACCGACGGCGCGCTCGAGTTCCGTCGGCGGCTCGGGATGGAATTCGTCCAGGTCGCGTTCCACCTCGACGAAGGCCTCGATTTTGGAGACGTGGATGAAGCTGTCGCCCAGCGTGCGGGGCATGCGGCGGTTCACTTCCACCACGATGTTGCGCGCGCACAGCGCCGCCGGCTTCGTGACCCCGACCTCGATGCCGAAGGAGCAGAAGCCGTGCTCGTCGGGCGGGCTCACCTGGATCAGCGCCCAATCCAGCGGGATGACGCCGCGACGGAACAGGCGCGGCATCTCGTGCAGGTGGATGGGGATGTAGTCGGCACGCCCTTCGTTGACCGCTTCGCGCGTGTTCGCCGCCACGAAGCAGTCGCGCAGGCGGAAGCTCTCTTCCATGCCCGGGGCGATGTACGGCGCCTCGCCCATGGTCAGGTGATGGATGATGTCGACGCCGCGGAGCTCGTCGTGCCTCGCCGCCAGGGCGCTGATGAGCCCGTGGGGCGCCGCGCAGCCCGAGCCGAGGTAGACCTTCTCGCCCGAGGCGATGGCGCCCACCGCTTCCTCGGGGGTGCGCAGGCGTTCGCGATAGCGCGCCATCCAGCTCATGAGGTGCCCCCCGGCAGGAGGTCGGCCACGGGTGTCCACGCGCAGCCGTGCGCTGCGGCCAGGCCCGGCTGGGTCACCAGCCCTTCCATGACGTTCACGCCGCGCGCGAGCGACGGGTCGGCGGCCAGGGCCGCGTGCGGGCCACGGGCCGCGATGGCCGCCAGGTACGGCAGGATGGCGCCGCCCAGCGCGTAGCTGGACGACCGTGCCACGAGGCTGGGCAGGTTCGGCACGCAGAAGTGCGTCACACCGTCCACCACGTAGGTCGGATCGGACAGGCGGGTGGGCCGGCTGGTGGCGAAGCAGCCGCCCTGGTCGACCGAGATGTCGATCACCAGGCTCTTCTCGCGCAGCAATCCCACCATCTCCCGCGTGACCAGGTGCGGTGTCCGGGCGCCCGGGATGAGCACGGCGCCGACCACCACGTCGGCATACGACAGCGCCTTGCGCAGCGTCGCCTCGCTGGCGAGGAACGTCGTGACCTGGCCGGGGAACGTCCAGTCGAGCTCCGTGATGCGTGCGAAATCGCTGTCCAGCAACGTGACCCGCGCACCGGCGCCGATGCACGCGCGCACGGCATTGCGTCCGACCGTACCCGCACCGATGACCACCACTTCGGCCGGCGGCACCGCGGGCGCGCCGCCCAGCAGGATACCGAGGCCGCCGTGATCGGTCTGCAGGTAGCGGGCCGCGATCTGCGGCACCATGCGGCCGGCGATCTGGCTCAGCGGCCGCAGCACCGGCAGGTTCCCGTTCTCCTCCTGGATCGTCACGAAGTCCAGCGCCAGGCAGCGGCGTTCGACCAGCAGGTCGATGAGTCCGCGCTCGGCCGCGGCCAGGTTCATCACCGAGGCCAGGATCTGGCCTTCACGCACAAAGGGGTACTCGTCGGGCTGCGGCTTGCCGACCTTGACGACCATGTCGGCGCGGCCCCAGATCTCCTCGGCGCTGTGCGCAATGCGCGCGCCGGCCTGTTCGTACTGCTCGTCCGTGAAGCCGGCGCCGAGCCCGGCCCGCACCTCGACGTGCACTTCGTGGCCACGCGCGGTCAACTCGGCCGCAGCACGCGGCGGCAGCGCCACGCGGTGTTCGTCGGCCACACGCGAACGCGGAATCCCGATGATCATGCCTGGCTCCCTGGCTTCGCTAGCGGGCGTTCTTCACGAATTCGTAGCCGCGCCCGAACGCGTCGATGTTCATGTCCACGAGGCTGCGCTTCTTGATGGCCGCCCGCAGCGTGTCCTCGCAGAACTCGCGCGGGAAGCAACCGGTGGCGGCAACCAGCGCACCGAGGACCACCACGTTGGCGATCTTCGCGGTGCCGACCTCGTCGGCGATCCCGGTGGCCGGGATCAGCACCGGCCGCAGGCGCTTCGCGTCGGGGCGACCCTCGACGATCGTCGTGTCGACGATGATGGTGCCGCCGTCAACCACTTCGCCGGCAAAGGCGTCGAGCGAAGGCTGGTTCATGACCACCAGCACGTTCGGCTTGTCCACCAGCGGCGTGCCGATGCGGCCGCGGCACACGTTCACCGAGCAGTTGGCGGTGCCGCCGCGCATCTCGGGGCCGTAGGCCGGGAACCAGCTCACGTGCTGGCCCGCGCGCATGCCGATCTGCGACAGCAGCAGGCCGAGCGTAAGGATGCCCTGGCCGCCGAAGCCGGCGAACTTGCAGTGCAGGTCGTGCTCGAGCGCCACGGGGGCGGACTCGCCGAGCGTGCTCTTCAGGCGGTCAAGGTACTCGTTCACGCGAGCCGGCTCGTACGGATCGCAGCGACGGTTCCACGAGCCCTCGTCGCGGCTCTCGCTCTCGTCCTTGTAGACGCCGAGCGGGAACACCTTGAGCATGTCCTCGATCAGCCAGTCGCGGGCGTGCACGGGATCCATTTTCCAGCCGGTGGGGCAGGCCGACACGATCTCGACGAAGCTGTAGCCCTTGCCCTCGGCCTGGATCTTGAGTGCCTTCCGGATGGCCTTGCGCGCCTTCATGATGTGCTTGCTGTCGCCGATCGCCACGCGCTCGATGTAGGTCGGCGCGGGGAGTGTGGCGAGCATCTCGGCCATGCGGATCGGGTTGCCGTGCAGGGTCTCGATGCGCCCCTGCGGCGTCGTCGTCGAGCGCTGGCCCAGCATCGTCGTCGGGGCCATCTGGCCGCCGGTCATGCCGTAGATGGCGTTGTTGACGAAGAACACGCAGATGTTCTCGCCGCGGTTGGCGGCGTGGATCGTCTCGGCCGTGCCGATCGCCGCCAGGTCGCCGTCGCCCTGGTACGAGATCACGATCGAGTCGGGATTCGTGCGCTTGACGGCCGTGGCAACGGCGGGCGCACGACCGTGCGCGGCCTGGAAGTTGCCGCAGTTGAAGTAGTAGTAGCCGAACACCGAGCAACCGACCGGCGACACGAACACCGACCGCCCGATCAGGCCCATGTCCTCGAGGGCCTCGGCGATCATCTTGTGCACGTTGCCGTGGCCGCAGCCCGGGCAGTAGTGCGTGGCGTCCTTGGCCGGGCCGCTCTTGCGCTCGAAGCTCGGGAAGAATCCCGCGGATTTCTCGTAGGTCTTCATCAGCGGGCTCCTCCACTCATGACGCGCCGGAACTCGGCAAGCAGTTCGTCGCCGCCGGGCACCATGCCGCCGCAGCGCCCGTAGAAGTGCACCGGCCGGCGGCCCTCGACGGCCAGCCGGACATCCTCGACCATCTGACCCGTCGAAAGTTCGACCGCCAGAAACGCCTTCGCGGTTCCGCACAGGTCGATGATCGCCTGGGTCGGGAACGGCCACACCGTGATGGGCCGCAGCAGGCCCACCTTGAGGCCCTCGGCCCGCGCCTGGTCCACCGCCGAGTAGACGATGCGGCTGACCACGCCGTAGGCGACGACGACCAGGTCGGCGTCATCGACCTTGTACTTCTCGAAGAGCACCTCGTCGGCCTCGATGCGCTTGTACTTCGCGTCGAGCTTGAGGTTGTGCTCCTCGAGCTTCTCCGGTTCGAGCGTGATGCTGCTGACCAGGTTGCCCGCCGTGTCCGGCGTGCCCGTCACGGCCCACGACGAATGATCCCACCGGGCCGCCTTCGCTGTCGGGATCTCCACCACTTCCATCATCTGGCCAGTGATGCCGTCGGCCATGATGCAGGCGGGATTGCGGTACTTGTCGGCCAGGTCGAAGGCGAGCATCGTGAGGTCGCACATCTCCTGCGCGCCGTTCGGCGCGAGCGTGATGAGCCGGTAATTGCCGTGACCGCCGCCCTTCGTGATCTGGAAGTAGTCGGCCTGCTCGGGCGCGATGTTGCCCAGCCCGGGGCCGCCGCGCACGATGTTGACCACGACGCAGGGCAGTTCAGCGCCCGCGCAGTATGAGAGGCCTTCCTGCTTCAGGCTGAAGCCGGGGCTCGACGAAGCGGTCATGGTGCGCACGCCCATGCCGGCCGAACCGTAGACCATGTTCATGGCCGCCACTTCGCTCTCGGCCTGGATGAAGACGCCGCCGAGCGCGGGGAAGTGCAGGGCGGCGGCGTGGGCGATTTCGCTGGCGGGGGTGATCGGGTAGCCGTAGTACGCACGGCACCCGGCGGCGAGCGCGCCGACGACGATGGCGTCGTTCCCCTTCATGAATTGTCTGGCCATGATTCCTCGTTTCGTGCGTGCGGTCCGTTCCTTCGTCCGTCGCGCACCGGTGCGCGCCGGCGCAGCATCCTACGGTTTGTGCACGCGGATGGCGCCCGGCTCCGGGCACGCGTAGAAGCACAGCCCGCAGCCGGTGCAGTCGGCACCGGTGTAGAAAGCGGGGTGATAGCTGGCGCTGTTGAGCTTCTCGCTGATCGCGATGACACTCTTCGGGCAGACAGCCAGGCACAACTGGCAGCCTTTGCAAAGCTCGCCGTTGACCTCCATGAAGGGGACGTCGAGCGCCGTGTTCTCGTTCATGGGAAAGCCACCTCATCGTCGCGGGTTGCGGAGGCGTCGAGGTCGTTGCGGGCAAAGATAATGCGGGGCTGTGGGCGACCAAGGGAATTGTTCCCCGCGCGGCGCGCGTTTCCTGACCCTTACGGTCCGGATTGACGCGCGCGGCCGTGCAGACACGCGACCGCGCCCCGGTCGTGCCTCTCAGCGATCGGTGAACACCGCCGGCCGCTTCTCGAGGAAGGCGCGGCAACCCTCGTGGCCGTCGTCCGAGGCGGCCACCATCCCGAACAACCCCGCTTCCAGGCGCAGGCCCGCCGCCTGGTCGGTGGCCAGCCCGCCGTCGACGGCTTCGAGCGCGCAGCGCAAGGTGAGCGAGGAACGGGCTGCGATCTCGCGCGCCACCGCGGCCACGGCTTCCGCCAGCTCGGCCGACGGCACCACGCGATCGACCAGGCCGATCGCCAGGGCCTCCGCGGCCGTCACCATGTTGCCCCGCAAAATCATCTCGAGCGCGCGACCGCGCCCGACCAGCCTCGGCAGGCGCTGCGTGCCGCCATAGCCGGGAATCAACCCCAGCCCTGTCTCGGGCAGGCCCAGCTTCGCGGTGTCGGCAGCCCAGCGAAAGCTGCAGGCCAGCGCCAGTTCGCAGCCGCCGCCCAGGGCAAAGCCGTTGACCGCCGCGATCACCGGCTTGCCCAGGTGCTCGATGCGGTCCATCAGGGCCTGGCCCCGCCGCGACAGTGCCTGCCCGGGCGCTGCGGCCAGTGTGGCCAGCTCGCCGATGTCGGCCCCGGCCACGAAGGCCTTGGGCCCGGCCCCGGTCACGACCACGACGCGCGCGGCGGGGTCGGTCGCCAGGGCGGCGAAGCAGGCATCCAGTTCCCGGATCGTCCGGGCGTCCAGGGCGTTCAGCTTTTCGGGGCGGTTGATGGTCACGGTGGCCACGCCGGCAGCCACCTCGCAAAGGATGTTCTCGGTGGTCATGGTATCGGCCCCATCCGGTCTGGAAGTCCTGGGTTGGTTGCGGGCAGCCACGTGCGGTTGCCGGCCCGACTATACGCCGCAGGCGGCGCCTGCGTCCACCGGCAGCCCGGGTGAACGAAGTGGCGGCAGCCCACCGCGATCGGGAATGGTCACGTAATTGTCGCAATGACAAGGGATATCAAATTCGCCGGCGTCCGCGAGGTCCCCGGCGGACCTCGACGTCTCCGGCCGTTGGATACGCGATCGCAAAACCGCCCGCTCTGATGGCAGGAAAAAAGCTCACATTCGGCTTTTTTTTGGCTGGACACTCCCCTGGACCGGTGGTATCGTCCGCAGCAGTCACCGTATGGAACGTCATCCGGCGCCCACGAGATGACCACGCCATGAACCGAGTTCGGTGGGGGCTTCCGGTAGGACTATAACGGATTTCCGATTCGGACAGGCGGCCAGCGGGCCGTCAGGACGACAACCGGGGGATCACGATGAGGAAATTTGCTCTCGCTCTTGTCGCAGTCAGTCTCGTGACGGCCGGCGTGGCTTTCGCGTGCGGCACGTCGATTCACGACCTTCAGGTCAACTCGCCGGCAGGCGTCGGTTCGTTGAAGACGCCGTGCGGCGTGGTCATCACCGCGGTGCGCCCCGACGGGATCTACGTCTCGCAGGCTCCGCACGGCGCCTGGGATGCGATCTTCGTTTACTGGCCCGGTCACACGTACTTCGGCGGCGCCGTGGCTGCGCCGGGCGACGTCGTGGACATCTGCGGCGAATTCAAGGAAGTCTGCGGCCTGTCGACGATCGACATCCCGGCTGCCGGCATCTACGGTTCCGTCATCAAGACGGGCACCGCGCCGATCCCGGCCGTGAACTACGTGACGGCCGCCGCTCTCGCGGCATCGCCTGAGCAGTGGGAAAGCGTCACGATCATGATCACCGACGGCATGTCTGTCCCGGCCGGCTACAGCCTGGGTTCCGGCATGTGGAACGTCGAGGCCCTCGACGGCACGACCGTGGTCTTCGACGACTTCTGGTACAACTTCGGCAGCGTGATGGAAGGCCAGTGCTACAACAACGCCACCGGCATCCTGCACGACGCCTGCGGTTCGTTCCTCTTCGAGCCGTTCCTCAACGGCATCCCCGTCGTCAACTGCTCGGTCGGCATCGAGCCGGTCAGCATGGGCTCGATCAAGGCGCGGTACCGGTAGTCCGGGGCCGCTCCAGCGAGGCGATGATGAGGCACAGGGGCGGTCCTTCGGGACCGCCCCTCGTCTTTTGGTGGCTTTTGCCCGCTCCCCGGATCGGTACAGCCGGACCTTTCGGGCCCTGCCCACCCCCTTGGGCCCCTTGCCCGCCGGGGCCAGGGCCGGCAAGTGGTCGTGAACACGCATTATAATGATGACGCAGGTCGCGATTGGATCTATCTTCTAGGGGTCCCGGCAGGCACCGTCAGGTGCCGGCCCCGCCACGCCAGCGGTCCCAAGACAGGATTCCCATGCCCGGCTTGCCGACATCCCTGCTCCTGGCCGTCACCGGCCTGCTTGGTGCGGGCTGCGGCGCAGCCGTGTTCCTGCTGGTGCGCGAGAAGCGCCAGGCGCAGCACATGGCACTGCGGGTCCAGCGTCGGAACGCCGAAATCGGACGCCTTCGCCAGCAGCTGCTGGACGCACGGCGCTTCGAGGTCGTCGGCATCCTGTCCGGCGGCATCGTCAACAACCCGAATAATCTCCTGTCGGCCATGCTGGGCAGTGCGCGGCTCGCGAATCACGAAGCCGGGCTGCCGATGCCCGCGCGCCAGGAACTGGACCGGCTCCTGAAGGCCGGCCACCAGGCTGCCGACCTCGTGCGCGAACTCGGTGACTTCTACCGCGACGCCGACCAGGCGCGCCGGCCCCAGGAGTTGCTGCCGGTGGTGCGCGACACGGTGAAGCTCCTGCAGGATATCGTGCCGTCGACGATCGACGTACGCGCGGAGTTGCGGCAGTGCGGGCCGGTGCTCGCCACGCGCGCCGGCGTGCAGCAGGCGATCATGAGTCTCGGCAGCGGCGCCGTGCAGGCGCTGGGCGCACCCGGCGGTCGCCTGACGATCCGCCTGGGTGAGCGCCGCCTCGAGCAGTCGCGCGCGGCCAGGCCGGTCGACCTCGCCGTCGGGTCCTATGCCTGCCTGAGCCTGGAGATCACGCCGGCCGAGCGCGCCTTGAACGAATTGCTCCCCGAAGCGGAGTTGACGACGCTGAGCCAGCAACTGGGCGACCAGGGCGGCCTCACCGTGACCGTGGCCGGACCCGGTGGCACCCAGACCTGCGAGTTGTGGTTCCCCCTGATCGCCTGGCGCGTGGCCACCGACCACGAGACGGCGATCACGAAACTGCCGCGCCCGGTGGTCGTCCCCAGCGAGCCGGAGCCGGTCGAGGTCGAAGCGCCGGCCAGCGCCGGTCCCCCGCGCGCCACGATCCTGCTCGTCGACGACGAGGAGATGGTGGCCCAGGTCCTGGCGCGAGGCCTGCGCCGGCTCGGCTATCGCGTGGTGACCCACCTGGACAGCCGCACGGCGTTGGCGGATTTCACGCAGACGCCCGAACTGTTCGACATCGTGATCACCGACCAGATCATGCCGCAGATGTCGGGCGTTCGCCTGGCCCAGAAGATCCATGAAGTGCGGCCCGATATCCCGGTCGCGCTCTGCACCGGTTTCCGCGACAGCTTCAACGAACAGCAGGCGCGTGAAGCCGGCGTGGCCGACTTCATCCTCAAGCCTACCAGCCATCGCGCCCTGGCCGCGGTCGTCGACCGGCACGTGCTCAAGCGCATGGAAGGCCGCGGCTGACCGGTCGTCCGTCCCACTGCGCGCCGACGCCATCACCGCCAGGACCACCGCGCCATTCCGACTATCTCGCATCAATGCGATCTGCTATCCTGACGGCCGCCAGAGCCACCCGGAAACCGGACGGACTCCAGAGGAACCGCCATGCCGCATTCGTTCGAGGAAAAGCTCGCCCGCCTGCACGCCCTGCGCCGCCAGACCCTGGAGGGCGGCGGTGCCGACAAGATCGCGAAGATCCATGCCAGCGGCCGCCTGACCGCCCGCGAGCGCATCCACCTGCTGCTCGACGAAGGCAGCTTCCAGGAGACGGGCGTCTTCGTGCGCCACCGCAGCCACGAGATGGGCATGGACCGTGCGCGCCCGGTCGGTGACGGAATGGTCACCGGCGTCGGGAACATCGACGGTCGGCAGGTCTACGTGTTCGCGCAGGACTTCACGGTCTTCGGCGGCTCGATGAGCGAATCCAATGCCCTGAAGATCTGTCGGCTGATGGACCAGGCGCTGGAAAACGGCTGCCCGGTGATCGGGCTGAACGACAGCGGCGGCGCCCGCATCCAGGAAGGCGTGCGCTCACTGGCTGGCTATGCGGAGATTTTCTGGCGCAACACCATGGCCTCGGGCGTCGTCCCCCAGATCTCCGCCATCCTCGGCCCCTGTGCCGGCGGCGCCGTGTACTCGCCCGCCATCACCGACTTCACGCTGATGGTGGACAAGACCAGCTACATGTTCGTGACCGGCCCCAACGTCATCAAGATGGTGACGAACGAGGATGTGACCTTCGAGGAGCTCGGCGGCGCGGCCACGCACTCGACGAAGAGCGGCGTCTGCCACTTCATGGCGACATCCGATGCCGACTGCCTGTTGATGACCCGGCGCCTGCTCAGTTTCCTGCCCCAGAACAACCTCGAGGACCCGCCGCGCGTCGTTCCCGGCGACGCGCCCGATCGTCGCGAGGAGAAGCTGAATTCGATCGTGCCCGACGACAGCCGCAAGCCGTACGACATGCTCGACGTGATCCGCCTAGTCGTGGACGACGGCGACTTCATGGAAGTGCAGGCACGCCACGCGCAGAACCTCATCTGCGGGTTCGCGCGGCTGGACGGGCAGCCGGTGGGCATCGTCGCCAACCAGCCGAAGTTCCAGGCCGGGGTGCTGGACATCAATGCCAGCCTCAAGGGCGCGCGGTTCGTGCGAACCTGCGACTGCTTCAACGTGCCGCTTGTCGTCTTCGAGGACGTGCCCGGGTTCCTGCCCGGCACCGAGCAGGAGTTCGGGGGAATCATCAAGCACGGCGCCAAGCTGCTCTTCGCCTTCTGCGAGGCCACGGTGCCCAAGCTCACCGTGATCACGCGCAAGGCCTACGGCGGCGCCTACGACGTCATGAACAGCAAGCACATCCGCGCCGACTACAACGTTGCCTGGCCTGGCGCCGAACTGGCCGTGATGGGACCGGAGGGCGCGGTCAACATCCTCCACCGGCAGACGCTGGCCGAAAGTGACGATCCCGTGCAGGAGCGCCGCCGCCTGGTCGACGAGTACAACGAGACCTACGCCAACCCGTTCATTGCCGCGGGCCTCGGCTACCTGGACGACGTGATCGAGCCGGCCGACACGCGTCGCCACCTGGTGGCCGCGTTGAACAGCCTGCGGAACAAGAAGCAGACCCTGCCGCCCAAGAAGCACGGCAACATCCCGCTGTAGGAGCGTCGCGTGACCACGAACCGCACCAAGGAACCATTCGGCATGCGCCACTTCGACAAGGTACTGGTGGCCAATCGCGGCGAGATCGCCGTGCGCGTCATCCAGGGCCTGCGCGAACTGGGGATCGCGACGGTGGCCGTGCACTCGGATCCCGACCGCACCGCACTGCACGCGCTGCTGGCCGACGAGGCCGTGGCCATCGGGCCCGCCCCTGCCGGCGAGAGTTACCTTGTGGGCGCGCGTCTCATCGAGGCCGCGCGCAAGACCGGCGCCGGCGCCATCCACCCGGGCTACGGGTTCCTGTCGGAGAATGCCGCGTTCTGCCGCGCGGTCGAAGCCGCCGGCCTGGTGTTCATCGGCCCCACCGCCGCCTCCATGGAGGTGATGGGAGACAAGCTCGCATCGCGCCGCAGGATGATGCAGAGCGGCGTCCCCGTGGTACCGGGCACCGAGGACGCGGTGCGCGATCCGGCCGTCGCGATCAGTTGTGCCGGGAAGATCGGGTACCCCGTGCTGCTGAAGGCCTCGGCCGGCGGCGGCGGCAAGGGCATGCGCGTGGTGCGTTCGGCCGGCGACATGGCCGCGGCATTGCGGCAAACCATGGGCGAGGCAGGGCAGTCGTTCGGCAACGACGCCATCTTCGTCGAGAAGTACATCGAGGACCCCAAGCACATCGAGGTGCAGGTGCTCGGTGACGGCCTCGGCGGCGCCATCCACCTGTTCGAGCGCGAGTGCTCGGTGCAGCGCCGCCACCAGAAGGTGATCGAGGAGAGCCCCTCCCCTTCGCTCACGCCCGAGCTTCGCGCCCGCATCTGCGACGCGGCGGTGCAGACAGCCCGCGCGGTCGACTATCGCGGCGCCGGCACCGTCGAGTTCATCCTCGCGCCGGGCGGCGAGTTCTACTTCCTCGAGATGAACACCCGCCTGCAGGTGGAACACCCGATCACGGAGATGGTCACGGGCATCGACCTCGTGCACGCCCAGGTTCGCATTGCCCGGGGCGAGGGCATCGGCCTGCGGCAGGAAGATCTGCACCAGCGCGGCTGGGCCCTGGAGTTCCGCGTCTGCGCCGAGGACCCGGCTCGGAACTTCGCGCCGAGCATCGGGCGCATCGAAGTGATGACCGTGCCGTTGGGGCCGGGCGTGCGCCTCGATACGGGCGTCTACGAAGGCTTCGAGGTGCCCATCCACTACGACCCCCTGCTGGCGAAGCTGATCGTCTGGGGCGAGGACCGGCCGCGGGCCATCGCGCGCGCGCAGCGCGTGCTGCGCGAGTTCACGCTGCATGGTCCCACGCACAACCTGCCGTTCCACCAGTGGGCCCTGCAGCAGCCGTCGTTCCGCGACGGCAGCTACACCACGCACTTCGTCGAGGCCACTTTCGACCCGGCAACCTGGCTGCCGCCGTTGTCCGCGGCGGATCGTGAGGCGCTGGTGGCGGCGGCCACCCTGGTTGAGAGCAGCCGTCGCGCAGCGCCGGCCGGCGGCGACGACGAGGCGGCAGCCGGCAGCAACTGGCGCCGTGCGGCACGACGCACCATGACCGGCAACCGCTGACCCGGACGAAAGGACCTCCGGCCGTGCTGATGCGGAAGAACTACATCGTGGAAGTGGACGGGCAGCAGCACACCGCGCAGCTGGCTTCCGACGGGCATCGCGCCGAGCTGGCCATCGACGGCGGCGAACCGGCGCCGGCCTCGTCCGTGCCGGTGCTGGGCGGGCGCGCGGTGGCGGTGACGGTCGGCGGCCATCGCCGCCTGGTCCACCTGTCGGTCGCTGACGCCCGCGGCAGCCTGAAGGCGACCCTCGACGGCCGCCCCGTGCCCCTGGTGGTCCTGGACGAGCTGCGCGCGCACGCCCGGCAAGCGCTGGGCGCCGCTGCCGGCAGCGGCACCCTGGCGGCCGACATCCCCGGGCTGGTCGTGGACATCCGGGTGGAGCCCGGCCAGGCGGTGCAGCGCGGCGAGCCGCTGATCGTGGTCGAAGCCATGAAGATGCAGAACGAGCTGACGGCCGGGATCAGCGGAAAGGTCGCGAAAGTGGCCGTCCGCGTCGGCCAGACGGTGAACCCGGGCGACGTCCTGGTGGTGATCGAGGCGGATCCGGGCGACTGACCCGCCCGCCGCCGTCGTTGTCCCGCGCCCATTGCCCCGGGGTGTGTAACCCTGGCCCCTGGCGGCCGTCTTAGGCCCCAAGATGAGACACTCAACCTTCACAGACCTGCTTGGCAGCCACCGGGACCGGGTTTACACCCAGGCCCTGTACAGCCTGCGTGACGCCCGCGACGCCGAGGACGTGACCCAGGAGGCCTTCCTGCGCCTGTGGCGCCAGGGCGGCGAGGTGCCGGCCGAGCGGGTGGCGCCGTGGCTGGCGCACGTGACGCGCAACCTCTGCATCGACCTGTGCCGGCGCCGGGCGGCGTCGCGGCGGCATTTCGGCGTTCCCGACCCGGATGCGCTCGAAGGCCTGGCTGCGGACACAGGCGCCGACGAGGATCCCCTGCGGAACCTGGACCTGGACGACCGCCAGCGGCAACTGGTCGATGCCCTGCAGACGCTGCCTGCCGAAACACGTGACGTCATGCTGATGCACTATTTCGAGGGCCGGAAACTGGCCGACATCGCCGCCACGCTCGGCAAGTCGGTCAGCGCGGTCAAGGTACAGGTCCATCGCGCGCGGCACAGCCTGCGCCTGGCCCTGGGTGACGCCGAGGCTGCTGCCCGGCAAGGGGGACTGGCATGAGGATCAACTGCGTCAACTGCGGGCCCGAACTGGCCGCCTGGGCCGCCGGCGAACTGGAGAGCGACATGCGCGAGGCGGTGGCCGCCCACCTGGCCGATTGCCCGGCCTGCCGTGCCGAACTCGATCGCGAACTCGCCCTGCGGGCCGCCCTGGCGCACCTGCCGGCCGCCGCCTGCCCGGATGCCGTGAGCCGGCGCGTGCTGGACGTCATCGCCGCCGAGCAGTCCGGGATCCGCCGTCGGCGCCAGCGCCTGGTCGCGGGCGTGACCCTCGCCGCCGCCACCGTGGCGGTGGCCCTGGTCCTGCGCCCGGGAACGACCCCGACGCCGCAGGCGCCGATCGCGCAGGTGGCCGTTCCGCAGGAGCGTGCGGCAGCACCGGCGCCGCTCGACCCTGCCGCATACGCCGCCGCCGTGGCTGCGTCCGGCTACACCCCCGAACAGGTGGCGGCAGCGCGGCGCGACCTGATCCAGACCGTCGCCCTGGCCGCGCGCGTCATCGACCGGACCGGTCGCGGAGCGATTTCCGATGTGTTCAGCGAACAGCTGCCCGCCGCGGTGACGGGCTCGCTGCGTTTGTCGAACGATCCCACCCGAGGAGGATGACCATGAAGGCGAGACTGCTGACTCTCTCCCTGTCCTTGTCGCTGTGCGCACTGCTGGCCCTGCCGGCATTGGCCCAGGACATCACGAAGCTGCCCGGGTACGTGGACCTGGACTGGATCCGCATTCCCGACGGCGCCGCCGAGATCCAGGATATCGTGCTGGATCCCGTGCTGGCCGGCCTGGCCGCCGGCGGCGGCGGTGTCGAGGACGCGGCCCTCAACCAGGCGCTGGCCATGGTCAAGTCGGTGCGCGTGAAGTCCTTCTCGCTGGCCGAAGGCCAGGACGAATCCACGGTCGCCACCGATGTCAAGAAGCTGCAGGAGCGCCTGACCAAGGACCACTGGCAGCGGCTCATCTACATGAAGGACGGCGAGGAGACCGTGACCGTGAGCACGCTCCATCGCGGCGAGGACATGGTCGGCCTGATGCTGCTGACCTACGAACCGGGCGACAGCGCCACGTTCGTCAACGTGGTCGGCGACCTGGACCTCACGACGCTGCTGCGCCTGGCCACCCAGATGCACGGCGACGAACTGGGCGGCATGCTCAAGGGCATCGAAGGCGGGCACGCCGGGCATGAAGGGCACGGCGGGCAAGACAAGCCCGAAGGCAACGAATGATCACCGACTAGACAAGTGACGAACGACCAGTGACGAACGACCAGTGACGAACGACCAGTGACGAACGACAAATGACGACGCCGCGCTCCCTCGGGGATCGCGGCGTCGCTCTTCATGCCGTGTCGCAATGTGCGCTCAGGCCAGGTTCTCCGGGTTGAGGCCCTCCAGTTCGGGCACCACGAAGCGGCCGTCCTTGCGGACCAGGCGGTCGTCGAACCGGATCTCGCCCCCGCCCCACTCCGGCGCCTGCATCATGACGATGTCCCAGTGCAGCGCCGACTTGTTCCCGTTGTCGGACTTCGCGTACGCGTTGCCCGGGGTCAGGTGGAAGCTGCCGCTGATCTTCTCGTCGAACAGCGTGTCGAGCATGGGCGTGGTGATGTACGGGTTGACGCCCAGCGCAAACTCGCCGAAATAGCGGGCGCCGTCGTCGGTGTCGAGAGCGCGCAGCATCTTCGACTGGTCGCCGTCGCACGTTGCCTCCATGATGCGCCCGTCCTTCACCTCGAAGCGGATGTTCGACAGTACCGAGCCACCCTGCCGCGTCTTCGTGTTGTACTGGATATGTCCGTTGACCGGAGTCGCGCACCGGCGCGATGTAGACCCTCGCCGTCGGGGATGTTGCGGCCGCCGTCGCACTTCACCGCCGGCAGTCCCTTGATGCTGAAGCGCAGGTCGGTGCCCGGCCCCGTGATGTGCACGCGGTCGGTCCGCTCCAGCAGTGCGTGCAGCGGGTCCATCGCGCGACTCATGCGTGCGTAGTCCAGCGTACACACCTTGTAGTAGAAATCGGCGAAATCCTCGGTCGAACGCTCGGCCGCCTGCGCCATGGCCGGGTTCGGGTAGCGCAGCACGCACCACTTCTTGTTCAGCCGCACCGGAATGTGCACCTGCCCCCAATAGGCCTGGTCGTGCCAGCGCTGGCGGTCGGAATCGACATCGGCAAGATCGAACGGGTTGGTGCTGCCGCGCACGCCGATGTAGGCGTCGACCGACTCCATGATCGTGCGGTGGAACGCGCCCCAGTCCTGGAACTGCTTCTCGCTGGCGTTGCGGATGAAGCCGCGACTGACGGTCTCGTCGTTGTAGTACCAGAAGGGCACGCCGCCGTGCTCGGTGGCCACGCGCACCAGTTCACGGCCCAGTTCAAGGGCGTCGAGGCCCTTGATCTCGATGTAGATCTTCTCGCCCGGCTGCAGCTTGACGCTGTAGGTGATCAGCTGCTCGGCCAGTTTCGTATTGCGCGGGTCCATGCTTTCCTCCCGGGGTTGGTCGTACCATTTTAGCCGAGAAGGGGCCGCGGCCCCAGCGCAAAGGCAAGGCCAGCGGGACGGGCGGCCGTGACGGCCGCCGCGGGCCCGGGGCCGGGAAGAGGCAGGAAGATGACCCACGATCAGCAAGGCATCCTGGCCGGGCTGCCGGCCGGGACGGCCGGGCATGTCGACCACATCGGCATCGCCGTGCCGGACCTCGAACAGGCGCTGGTGCTCTACCGCGACCTGCTGGGCCTGGAACTGGAGCGTATCGAGGAGGTGCCGCAGGAGAACGTCCGCGTGGCCTTCCTGAAGCTGGACCGCCAGGGCGGGCCCGGCCACCTGGAACTGCTGGCCCCCATGTCCGAGGCCGGCGCGATCGCCGCCTTCATCGCCAAGCGGGGTCCCGGGCTGCACCATGTGGCGGTGGCCGCGGTGGACGTCCCGGCGGTGCTCGAGCGGTGCCGGGCAGCCGGCCTGGCGCTGATCGACCAGGAGCCCCGTTGCGGGGCCGGCGGCAAGCAGATCGCCTTCGTGCACCCGCGCGGGACCGGCGGCGTCCTGCTGGAGATCTGCGGACCGGGCCCCGCCTGAGCCTGACGGGGCCCCCGGATACGCCTCAGGAGCCCCGGGCCGCCGCCGGCACGGACTGGGGGGTTCCCGGGGCCCTTGCAGCCCGTCAGCGGGCCTGGAAGACGCCCACGTCGCGCCACGAGGCCTTGCCGGTCACCGGGGTGGTGTCGGGCGTGCCGGTCGGGTTGAGCCAGGCGGGCACGTAGCCCGCGCCGAACATGCTGTCGTACTGGTTGGCCGAATCGGAGCCTACATACAGGGCCTGGGTGCCCGCTTCCGGGCAGCCGACCAGGGTTCCGCACGATCTCAGCGCTGTCCCGTCGAGCCCGAAACGCACGTTCGTCGGACGACCCTGGAACAGCACCTTCCAGCGCACCAGCAACGTGCGGCCGCCGCTGATCCGCAGCCCGGGGTGGAAACCGACCGCTATATTGCCGGGCGCCGGCCCCACGTTGAGTGCCTTGGCATCGGGGAATTCCTGCCCGATGATGCTCGCCTCGGCGCCCGTGATCCGGAGCGTGAGTTCGGCGCCGCCCAGCCGGAGGAAGGCGTCGCCATTGCGCGCCACAGCGTCGACGTCGGTCAGCCAGGCGGCGACATCGACGATGGTCACGCCGCCGTCCGGCTCACCGGTCGTTGCCGTCTCGACCAGGCTGTCGCCGGCCGCGAACGAGAAGCGGACCAGCCCGTTCTCGCCGCACCAGACCGACGCCGCCGCCGGCCCGGCCCCGGCCGCCAGGACGGCGACCAGGACGGCCACCACCCGACCGCCGCCAGCCCCAGGCGGTCCGCTGCCGCCCGCATCCGTCCCTTGCCTGCTGCCTTCATGGCTTCCCGTCCTTTCCCGCGCCGGCGTTCAGCTGCCGGTGCTCACGTAATTGCGCACGCCCCGCCTCCACAGCAGGGCCGCTCCCCCGAAGACCACCACGCCCACCAGCGGCGTCGCCATGGCCACCTTCGCCAGTCCGGGCCCGCCCACGAACCACGCTGCCGGATAGAACGCCACCCAGGCGAACGGCAGCACGAACGTCAGGAAGATCCGCACCGGCAGACTGTAGATCGTCAGCGGATAGCGGCTGAACCGGATCAGGTTATAGACCGGCGGCGCCAGCCCCATCTTGTCCTCGAACCAGAAACTGACCGCCGTGATGCCCAGGAACACGCCCAGGTAGACCAGGGCCGCACCCGGCGCCAGCACCAGCAGCGCCAAGACGTCTGTAACCCCGAAATCGAGCCCGAGTTTCACCCCGGCGTGGATCATCACCGCCAGCCCGAGCAGGATCTCGTTCAGCCCCGACACGTTGAACGACTCGAAGATCACCTGCGCCAGGCTGCCCACCGGCCGCAGCAGCACCCGGTCGAAACGGCCGCCGATCAGGTACTCGTCGGCGAAGCCGTACAGATTGACGCTCACCAGGTTGAACAGCCCCAGCGGCACCAGGCTGAACCCGTAGATGAACAGCACCTGCGGGTAGCTCCACCCGTCGAGCGCACTGACCTTCCCGAAGAGCACGCTCAGCACCGCGAGCTGGATCAGCAGGCTGAACCCGACGGCGAGCGTATCGATGAAGAAGTCCATGCGGTAGGCCAGCCGCATCTTCAGGAACTGCACGAAATAGGCGCCGAAGATACGCGCCTGCCAGGCCAGCTGCGCGGGGCGCGTGCGGGTGTTGCCGGTCTCGAAGCGCGTTGTCGCCTCCATCTCAGCCTCCCTGCACGGTGACGTGGCGCGTGGCCACGCGCCAGACCAGCCGCGCGGTGATGGTGAGCACCACGGCCCAGCCCACCTGCAGCAGCAGCCCCTGCGCCAGGTCCGGGCCCTGGCGCTTGCCGAGGTAGATCATCACCGGCACGTAGCTGATGGCCTGGAACGGCAGCCAGGCCACCGCGACCTGGAACCAGCCGGGGAAGAACGTGAAGGGCACCACCACGCCGGTCAGGAAATCCATGCCGACCATCTGCGCCCTCAGGACGCCCTGGATGTTCTTCATGGCGAAGGCCAGGCAGCCGACGAGGAAGCCCAACTGGCTGTAGATCACGAGCGAAAGCGCGAAGCTCACGAACGTCCAGCCGAGCGCGGCGACGCTTGCCGGCGCCCCCACCCCGAACAGGGGCACCACCACGAGCATGATCGGGATCGTGAACATGATCAGGCGGAAGCCGGCCTCGCCCACCGCCTCGAACATCATCACCGACTGGAGATGGAAGGGCTTGATGAGGTGCATGGCGATCTCGCCCTCGGTCACCATGCGTGCCAGGTCGCGCGAGATGTTGTTGAAGTACAGGCTGCGCCCGATCCAGCTGATGGCCACGTACGTCACCATCTCGCGCACGTCGAGCCCGCCGATCGAGGCCGGCAGTCCCTCGGCGGCGCGACCGGCGTACAGTGCCAGGTACAGGTAGTAGTGCCCGGCAACGAAGATCGTGTAGCTGACGACACCCGTGTAGTAGCGCAGCCGGTAGGCCAGGAACTTGAGGAACGCCAGCCGCACGAAGTAGCCGTACAGGCCGACCGAACCCGCCGGCGTGCGTCGCCAGGGCTGCAGCCGCGCCGCCCCGGCGTCCTGGAGCACGCCGTTCATTCCGCGCTCCCGACAGCGGCCTGGCGGTAGATCTCGCGCACGACGTCCTCGATCGGCTGCTCGGCCAGGTGCAGGTCCTGCACCGGCCGGTCGTTGACCACGAGCCGGATCACCTCGGCCGCTCGCACCTCGACCCGGTTGAAGCGGGCCACGTGGCGCAGGCCGCCGTCGGTCTCCCAGGTCACCGGCAGGCCCGCCGTGGCGGCAGCCAGTTCGGCAGCGGCGGCAGGCTCGCGCAGCTCGACGGTCAGGCGCACGCTCTGCCCCACGCGCCGGCGCAGCTCGGCCAGTTCGCCGTCGAAGTGGACCTTTCCCTGGTCGATGATGATGACCCGCCGGCACAGTTGCTCGATGTCGCCCAGGTCGTGCGTGGTGAGGATGACGGTGACGCCCTCGCGCTCCTGGATGCCGCGCAGGAAACCGCGGATGTTCTCCTTGGCCACGACATCGAGGCCGATGGTCGGCTCGTCGAGGAAGAGCACGCGCGGACGGTGCAGCAGCGCCGCCGCGAGGTCGCAGCGCATGCGCTGGCCCAGCGACAGCTTGCGCACCGGCTGGCTGAGCAGCTTGCCCGTCTCCAGCAGGTCGTCGAAGAGCTTCATCTGGCGGTCGTAGGTGGCGTCGTCCACCTCGTAGATCTTCTTCAGCAGCCGGAACGACTCGACCACCGCCAGGTCCCACCACAACTGCGTGCGCTGCCCGAAGACCACGCCGATGTGCCGCGTGTACTGCTGTCGCTGGCGCCACGGCACCATGCCGCCCACGTCCACCTCGCCGCCCGACGGCGTCAGGATGCCGGTGAGCATCTTGATGGTGGTCGACTTGCCGGCGCCGTTGGCGCCGATATAGCCGACCATCTCGCCGGGCTCGATCGTGAACGAGACGTTGTCGACGGCGCGCAGCAGGCGGCGACGGGGACGCAACAGGTCCTGCAGCCCGCCCCGTACGCCCTCGCGCCGGTCGACCAGGCGGTAGTCCTTGCACAGGCCCTGCACGCGGATCAGCGGATCCATCAGGCCTCGCCGTTTCCGTCGTCGACCGGGGCGGCCTGCAGGCCGGCCACCAGGTCGCGCACTTCACGGTCGGTCTTCTCCAGCTTCTCGCGGCAGACCTGGATCAGCTCGACGGCCCGTGCCACCTCGGCGCCGAGGCGGTCGATGTCCACGGTGTCCTCCTCGAGTCCGGCGAGGATCTCCTCGACTTCGCCGACGGCCTCACCGAAAGAGAGACTTCTGGCCGGGGCGCGCTTGGGGCTTGGCTTTCTGTCCGCCAACTCTGACTCCACTTCCCTTGGTTTGTCCGCCGCCGTCCGCCTCGACGCCGGCGACCGTGCTGGCAATGACGCCGTCGCTGAACCGGGTCAGCATCGTGTCGCCGGGCGCAGCCTCGGCGGCGCGCGTCAGGATGCGGCCGTCGGCCGCGGTGGTGATCGTGTAGCCGCGGGCCAGCAGTCGTGCCGGGTCGAGCAGGCGCGCCTGCGTCGCCAGCGCGGTCAACCTCAGATCGCCGGCGGCCAGCATACGCCGGGTCTCGCGCTCCAGTCGCGCCCCGTGCACGGACTGGTCGCGGCGCGCGGCCAGCAGGCGGCTGGCGGTTCCGGCCGCCAGGCGCGCCGGCGCCGCCGCCAGGCGGTCGCGACGGCGGCCGACGCACGCGACCGCCGCCAGGGCCACGCGGGCGCGGCGATCGGCCAGGCGCGAACCGGCCTCGGCCAGGCGCCCGGAAACGGCGCCCTGCAGCCGCGCGGCGCCGTGGTGCACACGCAGGTGGCCGTGGCGCAGCGCCGCGCGTGTGGCGCGCTCGAGGCGCGCCGGATCGGGAACGCGTACGCGTGCCTGGCGCACCTGCAGTGTGGCGAGGCGCGCCAGTTCGCGGGCCGCATGGTCCACGCGCGCTGCGGCCTCGCCCACGCGATCGACCAGGAACGACGCCGCGGCCGTCGGCGTCTTGCACGACACGTGCGCCACCTCGTCGGCGATGGAGCGGTCGATCTCATGCCCGATGGCCGTGATCACCGGCACCGGGCAGCTCGCGATGGCGATCGCGAGGTCGCGCTGGTCGAACCAGCTCAGGTCGGCGCGCGAGCCGCCGCCGCGCGTGATCACGATCACGTCCACCGACTCGGACTGCAGGTGCCTCAGCGCGGCTATCACCTCGGCCTCGAGCTGCTCGCCCTGCATGCGCGCGCCGCGCGCCACGACCCGGAAGGCCCACGGACTGGCCTCGAGGCCGGTCAGGAAGTCGCGCTCGGCGGCGCTGCCGCGGGCCGTGACCAGGCCGACGCGCAGCGGCAGCTCGGGCAGCGGCAACGATGCGTTTGCCCGCAGCAGGCCGGCCTGCTCGAGGAAGGCCAATGTCTGCCGACGGCGCGCCTCGAGCCGCCCCAGCGAGAACGTCGGGTCCACCCCGACGATCTTCAGCGTCAGCTTGCCGAACTTCGGGTAGAAGTCGACGCGGCACTCCAGGCAGACTTCCAGCTGGTTGGCCAGCTGCAGGTCGCGGTCGGTGCCGTCCAGGAAGCGACCCAGCCCGAATTTCTGCCGGTCCCAGCCCATCAGGGAAACGGCCACTGCATATTCGGCGGCACCGCTGCGGCCGGTTTCATGCAGCTCGAAATAAACGTGCTGTCGCGTGGCGGCGTCGTGCGGCAGGCGTTGCACCTCGCCGCGCACCCAGACCGTGCGCGGGAACGCCTGCTGCAGGGCCACGGCGATCTGCTCGTTCAGCTCGCGCACCGTCAGCACGGGACGGGCAGTAACAGAGCCGGCGGCTTCTTCGCTCAAGACCTCACCTCGTGCCAGCGCGGGCCCAGGAACAGGACCAGCATCCCGACCGCGTACAGGGCGAACCACGTAACCAGGGCCCAGGTGGCGCCCAGCAGGTCGCCCCCCAGGGCAATGCCGAACAGCCAGGCCAGAGGCGGCATCAGCCCGAGGCCGGCCGCGACGTCGACGATCATCACGGCGCGCGTGCGCCCGGCCCCCCGCAGGGCGCCCGCCAGGGTCAGTCCCGTCGCGCTGACGAGCTGGGCCGCGCCCACCAGGCGCAGCGCGGGCGTCCCGGCGCGCACCAGTGCCACATCGGGCGTGAACAGGCGCAGGAGAGGCGCGGGCATCAGCACGAACAGCGCCCCGCAGGCGCCCATGATCAGCATGGCCAGTCCCATGCCCGTCCAGGCGGCGCGGCGTGCGGTGTGCATGTCGCCGGCGCCCAGGGCCTGGCCCACCATCGTCTGCACCGCCGCGCCCACGCCGAGCCCCGGCATGAAGCTCACCGAAGCCAGCCGCAGGACCACGGCGCCGACAGCCAGCGTGGCGGTGGAGATGCCGCCCAGAATAACGTAAAACGCCATCAGGGCCACTACGACGCCCAAGGTCTGCACCGCGGGCGGCCAGGCCATGGCCAGGAACGGGCGCACGAGTTCATGGTGGAAATTGCCGCGCGCCAGCAGGCGGAAGCGGTGACGCACGCGGGGCCTGAGGTACACCGCCAGCAAGGCCACGGCCGCAACCCCGGTGCTCAGCGAGCTGGCGATGGCAGCTCCCGCCACGCCCAGCGCCGGCAGCCCCGCCTGGCCGTAGATCAGCAGCCAGTTCAGGGCGACGTTCAGCACGTTCATGCCCACGCCGACCACCATGCCCACGCGCGTCCAGCCGATGCCGTCGCCCATCGCCTTGAACTGGAAAAAAACCAGCAGCGGCACCAGCCCGACGCTGCGCCAGTACAGGTAGGTGGCGCCAAGGCGATCGACTTCGGGATCGCGCGTGACCAGGCGCATCAGCCCTTCCGGCCAGCGCATCCCGAGCCAGGTGGCGGCGGCGCCCAGCACCACGACCACGACCAGTGCGGTGGTCAGCACCGAGCCCACCTGGTCATCCTGGCCCGCGCCGACCCGACGGGCGGTGAAGGTCTGGCAGGCCACGTCGACGGCCTTGAGCGTCATCGCCAGGGCCGAGAAGATGAGCGTGGCCAGGCCGAGCGCCGCCAGCGGCGGCCCGCCCAGGCGCCCGACCATCAGCGTGTCGACCAGGCCCATCAGGGTCTGCGCGAACTGGGTGAGCACGAGCGGCACCGCCAGGGCGGTGATCGTCGCCGCGAGGCGACGGCCCGACGTGGAGCCTCCGGCACGCCCGGGCGGCAGGTCTCCCGCCGGAAGCCCCGATCGCGTCAGTCGACAAGGATCTGCAACGCCCGGGCGATCAGGCGGGCGCCGAACCCGGTGGCGCCCCGGGGACAGGTGGCCGTCGCGCGCGCGGTCCAGGCCACGCCGGCGATGTCGAGGTGCGCCCACGGCGTCTCGTCGTCGACGAAATGCGACAGGAATGCCGCCGCGGTCAGGGCGCCGGCATCGCGCCCGTCGCCGAGGTTCTTCAGGTCGCTCAGGGTGCCGGCCATCTCCTCGCGATGTTCGTCGACCACGGGCAGCTGCCAGACGCGCTCGAACGTCTCGCCGCCGGCCTGGCTCAGCGTGTCCATCAGATCGGCGCTGTTGCCCATCAGGCCCGCGAAGTGGTTGCCGAGAGCGACCACGCAGGCACCGGTGAGCGTTGCTGCGTCGATGATGTGGTCGGGCTTGCCGCGCGCCGCGTACCAAAGCGCGTCGGCGAGGATGAGGCGGCCTTCGGCGTCGGTGTTGAGGATCTCCACCGTCTTGCCGCTGGCCATGGTGACGATGTCCGAGGGGCGCGCCGCGCGGCCGTCGGGCATGTTCTCGGCCGTGGGGATGATCACCGTCAGGTCGAGCGGAAGGCGCAGGCGCGCGGCGATCAGCGCGGCGCCGAGCACGGCCGCGGCGCCACCCATGTCGGTCTTCATCAGTTCCATGCCGGCGGCCGGCTTCAGCGAGATGCCGCCGGTGTCGAAGGTGATGCCCTTGCCGACCAGCGCCACCCTGGGCAGCGGCGACTTCCGCCGGCCCGGCAGGCGCCAGTGCAGTTCGATCAGCTGCGGCGGATTGGCGCTGCCCTGGCCCACGCCCAGCAGGCCGCCCATGCGCAACTGGCGCAGGCGGGCCGGCCCGAGCACGCGGCAGGTGAGGCCTTCGCGCCGCGCCACGGCGCGCGCGCGGCCGGCCAGCGCCAGGGGCGTCAGCAGGTTCGGCGGCTGGTTCACCAGTTCGCGTGCCAGGAGACACCCGGCGGCGTACGCCGTGGCTTCGGCAAGGCCGGCCTGCAGGGCACGGTGTCGACCGCGTGCCGCCGCCAGCGTCATTCGGGCGGGCATGGGCGCCGGGGCCGCGCGACCCTTGCCGCTCTTGAGCACGCCCACCGGCGAGAGCGCCAGTTCGGCGCCCTCGGCCCAGCAGCGCGCCAGCGCGATGTCGTCGAATGCCAGGGCGCCGGCAGCCGGCAGTACCACGTGCACCCGGGCCGCCTTCATTTCCGCAGCGCGTGCCGCGGCGCGGCCTGCGGCGCGGCGCACGGTCTCGAGCCCGACTTTCGCCGCCGGCCCCAGGCCCACCAGCAGTGCCCAGCCACTGTCGCCGCGGGGTAGCAGCAGGAGCGACTCGGCCTTGGCCGTGAAGCCCGTTGCCGCGAGCGATGCCGGTCCCCCGGGACCCCGCGCCGGGCGCCGGCCCTTCCGGCCCGCCATGGTCGCGACCGCCAGCCCTCCATGGCGCGCGAGGGCTGCGCCGAGGGGCTCGAAATCAGGCGCCTCGTCGACCTGGAAGACGGGGACCACGACAAGATCGGTTACGGCCGTGGCGGCGGCAGGTTCAGTAACGGCAAAACGCATGCAGGGCTCCTTCGGGGAATACAGGGTGGCCGGAAGCCGGCGCCGCCGGGGCGCCAGCCGGCCGGCGGCCGTATCGTATCACGGGGTTTCCGGACTGCCAACCGCACGCAGCTCACGGGGTTTTGGACCTTGAGCCGGACAGGTAGTGTCGGTAGACTCCGGGCGGGGCAACCCGGGCCGGGTATCGCCCCCGAAGTCTGCGTGCACACGCAACGAACAACCGCCGCCGGCGTACTCCAAGGATCGGCGCCCGCCCCCGGGCGCCCGGCGCACGGACCCCGCCCCGGCGAAGGGAAGGCACAGTGGACCCGCGCGACCAGGACGAAGACGGCGGCTTTGCCGGCAGCGGCTACGGCGGCTATGGCGACCGTACGGGCCCGGGCGCCTTCAACGGCGGCGGTTTCGGCAACGGCCCGCACGAAAAGGGCCCCGAAGGCCTGCGGCTCTGCCCCTGGGAACGACGCGCCGAGTTCGGTTTCCTCAATGCGCTCTACCTGACCACGCGTGAGGCACTGGCCGGCCCGGGCCGCTTCTTCGATCGCATGCCCACGCGCGTGGGACTGACCCAGCCGTTTCTCTATGCGCTGATCCTGGGCGTGACGGGGGCGTTCCTCGGCTGGATCTGGTCCCTGTCCGGGAGCTCGCTGCAGTCACTCGTGAGCGACAATCTCAGTCACTTCTTCCGCGGGCCGTGGGGGGCGTTCCTGGCCTTCGTCGGCAGCCCCATCTCCATCACCGTCGACGTGTTCCTGCGGGCCGGCCTGATGCACCTGATGCTGATGCTCCTGGGCGGCAACCAGCTCGGGTTCGAGGCGACGTTCCGCGTGGCGACCTACGGCAAGGCTGCCAGCGTGATCGCGCTGTTGCCTTTCTGCGGCGGCATTGTCGCGTTGATCTGGGAGCTGGCCATCGACATCATCGGCCTGTACCGGATCCACGGCACCGATCCCTGGCGGGCGATGGTGGCGGTCCTGGGGCCTGCTCTGATCTGCATTTCGAGCTTCGGCGCCGCGCTGGCGCTGGTCATCGTCGGGATGGGACTGAATTGACGAAGCCCTGGCGACTGGTGGCCGAGCGCTCGCCGTTCCCGCGGCTGCTCGTATTCCCGCTGCTGACGATGGCGGCGATGTTCGTCACACTGGCCCGTGTGAACGCCGACCTGCTCATGCGCAGTGCCCATTGTGCGCTCCGCGACGGCCTGAAGATCCCGTGCCCTACCTGTGGCGGGACGCTGGCGGCCATTCGACTCTCCGAGGGGCGGCCGCTGGCCGCGCTGGCGGCCAATCCCCTGCTGACGCTGGTCGCGGTGGGTGGCCTTGCCTGGTCGCTCTACGCAGTGGTCGCCACGTTCAGGCCCAGCTGGCGGCGTTCGCTCCAACTGGACCCGGCGGGCGTCCGGGCCCTCCGCTGGGCCATCGTCGTGCTGCTCGTGGCGAACTGGGCCTATGAGATCCTCGCCCGCTAGGGGCCGTCGGCGGCGGCGGCCATCACGCTTGGCAACGACCCGGCCGGCGGTTAACGTGGGCCGACCCCCCACCCTGGAAAGGTGTCACCGATGACCGACAATGCCGCAGCCGGTTCGGGCCGGACCTGGCGATTCTCCCGCCCCTTCTGGATTGCCAACGGCGTCGAGCTGCTCGAGCGCGGAGCCTGGTACGGCGTGTTCATCGCCATCACGCTCTATCTTTCGCGCATCCTCGGCTTCACCGATATCCAGGCCGGCGTCATCTCGGGACTCTTCTCGGCCGGGCTCTACCTGCTGCCTCCGTTCAGCGGGGCGCTGGCCGACCGCATGGGCTTTCGCAAGGCGCTGCTGCTCGCGTTCGGCCTGCTGACCGTCGGCTACGGGCTCATGTGGGTGCTCCCGGTCATGCTGCAGAATGCAGGCCTCGCCACCTACGGGCAGAAGGTGACGTTCACGGGCCTGGAACAGACTTCCTACAAGTGGCTGTTCATCCCGGTGATGCTGATCATCATGGTGGGCGGGTCGTTCATCAAGTCAGTGATCACCGGCACGGTGGCCACCGAGACCAACGCGATCAACCGCGCCCGCGGATATTCGATCTTCTACGCGATGGTCAACATCGGTTCGTTCAGCGGCAAGACCATCGTCAAGCCCCTGCGCGACAGCATGGGCGACCAGGGCCTGGTGACCCTGAACCTGTTCTCCGCCGGCGCCACGCTGCTGGCCTTCCTTGCCGTGTTCGCCTTCTACAAGGGTGCGGCGGCGCCCGGCGCGGGCAAGACCATGGCTGAGATCTGGCGTTCGCTGGTTGCCGTCTGCAGCCGCGGGCGGCTGCTCATCCTGATCTGCATCGTCACCGGCTTCTGGCTGGTGCAGGGCCAGCTCTACGCCACCATGCCCAAGTACGTGCTTCGGATGGCCGGCGAGGGCGCCGCGTTTTCGTGGTACGCCAACGTCAACCCGGCGGTGGTCGTGCTCTCGGTGGCCCTGGTCACGCAGTTGATGCGTCGCTTCAGCGCCTTGACCTCGATGACCGTCGGCATGTTCATCATGCCCATCTCGGCATTCTGCATGGCGGCGGGCAACATGATCGGCGCCGACCACATCATGGGCATGCACCCGGTCGCGTTCATGATGGTGGTCGGCATCGCCTTCCAGGGCTTTGCCGAGAGCTTCATCTCGCCCCGGTTCCTCGAGTACTTCTCCCTGCAGGCGCCGAAGGGCGAAGAGGGCCTGTACCTCGGGTTCAGCCACCTGCACTCGTTCCTCTCGTACATCATCGGCTTCGCGATGAGCGGCTTCATGCTGGACCGCTGGTGCCCGGAGCCGACCAAGCTGTCCGAGGCCGTGCAGGCGCAGCGGCTCGCGGCGATCGAAGGCACGGCGCCGCTTCCGGAGGCGTACGCGCACGCGCACTATATCTGGTATGTGTTCGTGGCCATCGCGATCGTCTCGGCCCTGGCGCTGATCATCTTCGGACAGGTGACCCGTCGGCGCGACGCTCGCCTTGCCGCTCGCGGCTGAGCCTGCTTCTTCGGGGACGGCCACGACCGTGGCCGTCCCGCCCGATCCCGCCTAGCGTGTGTCTTTTCCCGTCCCCGGTCTCCGGCACGCGCGAGGTTCATCATGCGATCAATGAAATTGCCCGTTCGACAACAGTGCGGGGCGCTGCGCACCGGCGCAGTCCGGCCTGGGCGCCGGTTGCCGGCGACTGCCCTGGTGGCGCTGGCCTGGCTGGCTCTATGCGCCGCGTCGGTCCAGGCGCAGGTGGGCCTGCTCCCAGTGCTCACGGGGCTCGACCAGCCGGTGCGCCTGGTGGCCCCGCCGGGCGATCCGCGGCTGTTCGTGGTCGAGAAGCCGGGGCGCATCCGGGTCTTCGCTGCTGATGGCACCGACCGCGGCATCTTCCTGAACCTGGCCGGCAGCATCTCGAGCGGCGGCGAACGCGGGCTGCTCGGGCTCGCCTTCGCCCCCGACTACGCGAGCAGCGGCCGCCTCTATGTCGACTACACGGACGCGGCCGGCAACACGCGCCTGGTGCGTTACGTCGTGAGCGCCAATCCGGACCGGGCCGATGCCGCCAGCGCCGACACGCTGTTGACGGTGGGCCAGCCCTTCAGCAACCACAACGGGGGTCATCTCGAGTTCGGCCTCGACGGCATGCTCTACTTCGGCCTCGGGGACGGCGGCAGCGGCGGCGATCCGGGCAACCGCGCGCAGGACGGCGCCACGCTGCTGGGCAAGCTGCTGCGGCTCGATGTCTCGGGGCCGGGCTATGTGCCGGCGGCAGGCAATCCGTTCATCGGCAGCGCGCCCCTCGACGAGATCTGGGCACTCGGCCTGCGCAATCCGTGGTGCTTCACGTTCGACACTGCAACAGGCGACCTCTATATCGCCGATGTGGGCCAGAATGTGTGGGAGGAGATCGATGTCGTGGCGGCGGGCGCCGCCGGCGTCAACTACGGGTGGCGGCGCATGGAAGGCAACGTCTGCTACAACCCGGCCACGAACTGCAACACCGGCTCGCTCACGCTGCCGGTCCACCAGTACGAGCACGGCGGCGACCCGTTCCGCTGCTCGGTTTCGGGCGGCTACGTCTATCGCGGCGCCGCCATCCCGTCGCTGCAGGGCACCTACCTGTTCGCGGACTACTGCAGTCGCCAGATCTGGGGACTGCGCTGGACGGCTGCCGGCGGGCTGGCCTCGGTCACGGAATTGACCACCGCGCTCACCCCGGCCGGCGGCTATACATCGATCTCTTCGTTCGGCAGGGATGCCGCCGGCGAGCTCTATGTCCTCGACCATGGCGGCGGGAACATCTACCGCATCGTGCCGACGACCAGCGGGACCGGACCGGTTCCCGGGCTGCGGCCGCGACTCGGCCAGAACCTGCCCAACCCGTTCAATCCGCAGACGCGGATCCCGTTCTTTGTACCGGTGGCCGGGGTGGTCACCTTGTCCGTGCATGACGTCGCCGGGCACTGCGTGCGCACGCTGGTGCGCGGCATCCTTGATGCCGGCGACCATGCCGCCACGTGGGACGGCCGCGGGGACGATGCCAAGGCGCTGCCCAGTGGCGTCTACCTGGCCCGCCTGGAGGCGTCGGGCGGGTCGAGCGCCAGGAAACTGGTCCTGGCCCGCTGAGACTGTGCCTCCGGCCGGACATCGTACCGCATCAAGCGTCTACTGCCCGGCCAGCAGCTTCCTCGCGATCACCAGGCGCTGGATCTCGCTGGTACCTTCGTAGATGCGCGTGACGCGGACATCGCGGTAGTAGCGCTCGACATCGTATTCCTTGCAGAATCCGTAACCGCCGTGGATCTGAACGGCGGCATCGGCGGCGCGGCCCGCCGCCTCGCTTGCCATCAATTTCGCCATGGCCGCCTCGCGCGTGTGCGGGCGGCCGTTGTCCTTCAGCCAGGCGGCGTGGTACGACAACAGGCGCGCCGCTTCCAGTTCCGTGCCCATGTCGGCGATCTTGTGGGCGATGACCGGCTGCGAGGCCAGGGACTGCCCGAACTGCTCGCGCACCTTGGCGTAGGCGATGGACGCGTCGAGGCAGGCCTGGCCGATGCCCAGGGCCTGGAACGCGATGCCGATGCGGCCGCCGTCCAGCGCCGTCAGCGCCACACGCAGGCCGGCGCCTTCCTCTCCCAGCCGGTGCGAAGCCGGCACCCGCGCGTCGTCCAGGGCGATGACCGCCGTGTCGGACGCACGCAGGCCCATCTTGTCTTCCTTCTTCGCCACGGAAAGCCCGGGAGTGTCGCGTTCGACCAGGAATGCGTGCGTTCCCTTGTTTCCGTGCGTGCCCGGCTCGCGGGCGAGGATCACGTAGAAGGCGGCGCGCGCGCCGTTCGTGACGAACGACTTGGCTCCGTTCAGCACGTAGTGGTCCCCGTCGCGGCGGGCCGTCGCGGCCAGCGCAGAGGCGTCGGACCCGGCGCCGGCCTCGGTCACGCAGAACGCGGCGATCTCGCCGGCGGCCATGCGCGGCAGGAACTGCCGCTTCACTTCGTCGGTGCCGAACAGCGCCACCGGGTAGGAACCCACGCTGTTGTGCACCGTCAGCATGACACTGACGCCCGCACTGGCCTTCGAGAGTTCCTCGACGACCAGCCCGTAGGTCAGCGTGTCGACGCCGAGGCCGCCGTAGGCTTCGGGAAAGGTCAGGCCGAAGAAGCCCGCTTCGCGCAGGGCTGCCAGCAGCGTCTCGGGCATGTCGCCCTCGACATCCATGCGATGCGCGATGGGCGCGATGTGCTGGCGCGTGAAGTCGCGCACCATGTCGCGGAACATCGTCTGGTTCTCGCTGAGCTCGAAATCCATCTGTCACTCCCGGTGTGTCGACTTCGGCGGCGGCCCGCAGCCGTCCCCTTCCCTTCCCTTGGCCCAGACCCTACCAGGCCGTGGACCAGCGCGTCCCCAGCCCCGGCCCCAGCAGCACGGCGTTCACCAGCAGCCGTTCGCTGTCCCGCATCCAGCGCCGCCAGGCCGGCGGACCGGCGAACAGGATGACCTGCCCGCGCCCGACGTTCTCGCGCGTCGCGTAGGCGGTGCGTGCCAACCGCGCCGCGCCTTCCGGCCACAGCAGGCCGCCCAGGTGCAACTGGTCGATATCCGCGAACCGCGCCGCCACCGTCGCCGGGGGCGCAGCCAGCAGCGCGTCGTCGGCCCCGAACCAGACGGTGATCTCGCTGTCCAGCCCGAAGCCCAGCCACTCCTCGGGGTCCACCTGGGCGCGCAGCAACGCCCCCTGCGGCATGAACCGGCGCAGGCGTTCGTCGGCCCGTGCGCGGTCTTCCGCCTCCGGACCCTTGCGACCTGCCGCCAGCGCATCCTGCAGCCACTCGTCCATGCGCTTCGGCACGCCGCCCAGGGCCGTGCCCTGATCCACGCCCGCCGCGAACGGCGCGGCGCCCGGGCCCAGCAGCGGCGCCACGTCATAGGGCGAGGCGCGCCTGCCGGTCGGGTCGGGCGCCGGGGCCGCCATCTCGGGGCCGGGCTTCGGCGTCGCCGCCACCCGCAGGCCGGTGGCCGCCGTACGCCCGGCCTGCTCGACCATCGCGGCGGGAATGGACCACACCGGCGAGGGATGCAGTTCGAGAGCCTGCTCCCGGAACCGGCTGGCCGTCAAGGTCAGCGTCGAGTCGGCCAGCAGGCGCGCCCCGCCGTCGAGGCCGATCGCGGTGCCGCCGGCCTCGATCCACTGCCGCAGGCGCTGCAGGCCGCCCTGGCCCAGCACCTGTCGGTACATGCCGACGCCGCCCATCACCGGCGGGAAGACCAGCACGTTGTAGCGCGACAGGTCGACGCGCGCGAACCGGCCGGCATCGAGGCTGCTGAAGCGCAAGCCCAGTTCCTGGTCGAACAGGTGCCAGACGTGGCCGTAGTCGTCGGACGCGATCGGCATGCCGGCCAGCACGCCGACGCGCGGCGCGACCAGCACGTCGAATTCGGAGCCGCCCAGGTCGGGCCCCGCCTCCACGCGCGAGGTGCCGACGGCCTGCATCGGCGCCCGGTTCACGAGCTTCGCCAGCACCGCGTCGAGGTCCGGCAGGTTGCCCTCGCGCCGGATCACCAGCGCGCCGGCGGCATAGCTGCGACCCTCGATGGTGAACGGCTTGCGGGCGGCGCGCACCGTCACGCCCGACTGCAGCAGTTCGGCCAGCACGCGGCTGTTCTCGTCGGGGTCGCCGTCGATGATGAGTGAGACCCAGTTGCCGGCCGGCGCGCCTGCCGGTGTCGGCATCACCGCATCTTCCGCCGTCCACGGCCGCCAGTCGCCGGCAGGCACGCTGCCGGTCCAGGCGGCCGGCACGCCGCGCAGCAGCGGCAGCGACCAGGCGGTGGTGTCGTAGAGCCGGCTGCCCTTCTCCTTCTCCAGGTACTCGCGCTCGTCGCGGAAGAAGGCCGCGTCCATGGGCACGTGCGGGTCCAGCACGGCGCGCGCCAGCAGGCCGGCGGGCTGGTCCAGTCGCACGAGCAGCGAGCCGGGCGGCAGTTCGCGCGCGTCACGCTGTCCGGTGCGCGCGTCGGTGGCCGTCGCCTTGATGGTCTTTTCACCGTCCAGCACCTGCACCTCGATGCCCTGTGCAGCGAGGATCATCGCCAGTTCGGGCAGGCGGCCGGGGTGGCGCGCGTCGGGCGTGAAGATCCAGGCACGTTGCGCGCCTTGCCGTCCCAGCGCGACCGCTTCGGCGCGCGCGGCGCGGTGGTCGGCCAGGATCTCCAGCTTGCGCGAGCGCAACGACTCGAGATTCGCCAGCGTGGAAATGACCTGGTGCTCGACGGCCTGCGCGAACGTGCGTTCGGTGCCGTCGTGCTTGCGAACCAGGGTGCCGGTCGTGCGCGACATCTCGTAGAGGATGCCGATGCCGCCGTGGTAGGCCGCCCACGACGAGCCGTAGCCGGGGAAGAACTCCTCGTTCCACTCGCCCGAGAAGTAGGGATAGCCCCGCACGTCGAGCGCGTGCGCCTGCTCGTCCGAGAACGCCCGCTCCCACTTCTTCACGGTCAGCGGCCGGAGCGGATTGAACGGATGACGCGCCGGCGGGAACAGGTAGCTCGAGTCCGAGCCCATCTCGTGGCTGTCGACGAGCAGCTGCGGCAGCCAGGCAGCCACTTCGCGCGCCCGCGCGCTCTCGGGCAGGCGCATCGGGATCCAGTCACGGTTCAGGTCGAACAGGTAGTGGTTGCCGCGCCCCCAGGGCCAGACGCCGGTGTGCGAGAGGTCGTCCTGGTCGGGATTGGCCGACTGGTGCGCGAACGAGCCCACCTGCGCCAGGTAGCGGGCGCGGCCGTCCGGGTTCTCGCAGGGGTCGATGAGGATGACGAGGTCGCGGCGCAGCGCCTCGGCCCTGGCGTCAGTGCCCGCAACGAGCCACCAGGCCAGCGCGCAGGCGGCGTCGGTGCTGCTGAGTTCGTCGCCGTGGATGCCGTAGGCCAGCATCGCCACGGCCTTGGCGTCGGCTGCCGGGACCGCTGGCGCATCCGCGCGCGAATCCAGGCGCGCCACGTGCCCGCGCCGGAAGTCCTCCAGCCGTTCGATGGTCGCCGGGTCGGAAACCGCGAGCAGCACCAGCGGGCGCCCTTCGAACGTGCGGCCGAACTCCATCAGCTTCGCCCGCGGCGAGGCGTCATCGAGCGCCTTGAACCAGGCCAGCACCTCGTCCGGGCGCAGGGGCCGTTCGGCCGGCTCGACGCCGGTGACCTCGCGCAACGTGGGCACGGCCGGGTCGAAGACGGCGCCGGCGAACAGCGCTGCCGGGTCGAGTGCCGCCAACCCGCTGTTGAGCGGCGTGGCCACCGGCGCAGCAGCGGGCGCGGCCCAGGCCGCCACCGGCATCAGGACCAGGGCGAGCATCGACAGCAGCCGCAAGGGCCGCACAAGACGGGGTCGGAACGGGGACATGCCGGACTCCTGCGGGTTGGGCGCGGGCGGGGAGCGTCGGGTGCCCCCGCGGACACGGGGCTGCATGCCCCGGGCAGACGGCGAGGGCGACCGGGCGGCCGCCCTCGCTCCTGGATCCTACTTCTTGAGCTCGAGCGACGAGATCACCATGCGCTGCGCCTCGCTGGTGCCCTCGTAGATCTCGGTGATCTTCGCATCGCGGAAGTGACGCTCGACCGGGTACTCCTTCGAGTAGCCGTTGCCGCCGAAGATCTGCACCGCTTCGTTGGTGATGAAGTGGCTGGCCTCGCTGGCGAACAGCTTGGCCATCGCCGACTCCTCGCTGTAGCGCCCCCCCTGGTCCTTGGCCCAGGCCGCGCGATAGGTCAGCAGCCGCGCCGCCTCCAGCCGCGTGGCCATGTCGGCGATCTTCCACTGGATGGCCTGGAAGTCGCAGATGGGCCGGCCGAACTGCTCGCGCTGCTTCGAATAGGCCCGCGACGCCTCGTAGGCCGCCGCCGAAATGCCCAGCGCCTGGCTGGCGATGCCGATGCGCCCGCCGTCGAGCGTGCTCATCGCGATGCGGAAGCCCGACTCGGGCGGTCCCAGCACCTGGTCGTCCGGGACGATCACGTTGTCGAAGGCCAGCTGCGCCGTATCGGAGGCGCGAATACCCATCTTCTCTTCCTTGCGGATGACTGAGAAGCCGGGGCTGGTCGTCTCGACGATGAAGGCGCGGATGCCCTTGTGCTTCTGGGCCGCGTCGGTCTGCGCGAAGACGATCAGGATGTCGGCGTTGGCGCCGTTGGTGATGAAGTTCTTCATCCCGTTCAGCACCCAGTGGTCGCCGTCCTTTTTGGCCACGGTGCGCTGTGCGGCGGCGTCGGTGCCCGCTCCCGGCTCGCTCAGGCAGTAGGCGCCCAGCTTCTGGCCCGCGGCCAGGGGCTTCAGGAAGCGCTGCTTCTGGTCCTCGTTGCCGTACGTTTCCAGCGGCCAGCACACCAGGCTGTTGTTGACCGACATGATCACGCCGCAGGAGGCGCAGCCGCGGCTGACCTCCTCCATCGCCGCCACGTAGCAGACCGTGTCCAGGCCGGCGCCGCCGTACTGCTCCTCGACGTTCATGCCGAGCAGGCCCAGCTCGCCCATCTGCTTCACGATCTCCTTCGGGAAGCGCTCGGTGGCGTCGAGTTCGGCAGCCACCGGCACGATGACCCGGTTCGTGAAGTCGCGCGCCATGTCGCGGATCATGCGTTGCTGTTCGTTGAACTGGAACTGCACGGGAGTCTCCCGGGGTTGGGAACGCCGGCCGCCCGCTGGTCACAGGCTCCGGCGTCCAGCCTATTTCTGCTCGTACTCGTAGAAGCCGCGGCCGCTCTTGCGACCCAGGTAGCCCGCATCGACCATCCGCTTCAGCAGCGGGCAGGGCCGGTACTTGCTGTCGCCGAAGCCTTCGTAAAGCACGTTCATGATGTCCAGGCAGATATCCAGGCCGATGAAGTCGGCCAGGGTCAGCGGCCCCATCGGGTGGGCCATGCCCAGCTTCATGACGCTGTCGATGGCGTCACGCTCGGCCACGCCCTCCATCAGGCAGTAGACCGCCTCGTTGATCATCGGCATGAGCACGCGGTTGCTGATGAAGCCCGGGTAGTCCTGCACCGTCACCGGGATCTTGCCCAGCTCCTGCGAGGTCTTCGTCACGAACTCCAGCGTGGCCGGGCTGGTGGCCTGGCCGCAGATGATCTCCACCAGCTTCATCACCGGCACGGGATTCATGAAGTGCATGCCGATGACCTTGTCGGCGCGCTTCGTCACCGCCCCGATCTTCGTCACCGAGATGCTCGAGGTGTTCGTGGCCAGGACCGCTTCCGGACCGCAGGCGGCATCCAGCGCCGTGAAGATCTCCTTCTTGACCGGGAAGCTCTCGAAGACCGCCTCGACGACCAGCGCGCTGCCGGCTGCAGCCTTCAGGTCGGTGGCCGTCTTCAGGCGGCCGAGGGTGGCCTTCGCGTCCGCTTCGCTGATGGCCTCCTTCTTCACCTGGCGCATGAGGTTGCCTTCGATCGTCCTGAGGGCGCGCTCCGCGAACTCCGCCTTGACATCGATCAGGGTCACGTCGTGACCGTTCTGGGCGAACACATGGGCGATGCCGTTGCCCATGGTGCCGCCGCCGATGACCGCCATCTTCATGTCGCGTTCCTTTCGGTTTCCCTCTGCGGGTCAGGGCAGGGTGATCGCCAGCGAGACGGCGTCGCCGCCACCCAGGCACAGGCTGGCCAGTCCGCGACTGACCTGGCGGTCCTCCATCGCGTGCAGCAGCGTGACCAGGATCCGCGCGCCCGAACAGCCGATCGGGTGGCCCAGGCTGACGCCGCCGCCATGCACGTTGACCTTGGCCGCGTCGACCTCGAGCTGGCGCATGACGCCCAGGCTCTGCGCCGCGAAGGCCTCGTTGAACTCGAAGAGGTCGTAGTCGGCCAGCTTGCTGGCCGTCTTCTTGAGCAGGTTCTTGACGCTGGTGACCGGCGCCATCATCACCTGGTGCGGCTCGACGGCGCCGGTGGCGGCGCCCTCGATCACGGCGCGCACCTTCAGGCCGTTCTTCTTCGCGAACTCCTCGCTGCACACGAGCAGGGCGGCGGCACCGTCGTTGATCGTCGAGGCGTTGCCGGCCGTCACCGTGCCGCCATCGCGCTTGAAGGCGGGCTTCAGCTTCGCAAGCGAAGCGGCGGTGACATCGGCGCGCGGGCCCTCGTCACGGGCCACGACGACGGGATCACCCTTCTTCTGCGCGATGCTCAGCGGCGCCACTTCCCGCGCGAACTTGCCGGCCTCCCAGGCCGCGATGGCGCGACGATGGCTCTCGGCGGCAAACGCATCCTGGTCCTCGCGGCTGATCTTGTAGGTCTCGACGACCCACTCGGCCGTCATGCCCATGTGGAAATTGTTGTAGATGTCCCACAGCCCGTCGTGCACGAGCAGGTCGGTGATGGTCCCGTCGCCCAGGCGCAGGCCGTCACGGGCGCCCATCAACGCGTACGGGATGCGGCTCATGTTCTCGAAGCCGCCGGCGATGACGCAGGCCTGGTCGCCGGCGCGGATCGCCTGGTCGGCCAGCGCCACGGCCTTCAGGCCCGAGCCGCAGACCTTGTTCACCGTCATGGCGCTGACGGTGTGCGGCACGCCGCCGAAGATCGAGGCCTGGCGGGCCGGGTTCTGCTGCAACCCGGCCTGGCAGACGTTGCCCATGATGACCTCGCCCACGAGCTTCGGGTCCAGCTGGGTGCGTTCCAGCAGGGCCTTCACGCAGTGCGCGCCGAGTTCCGGCGCACGCACGCCGGCCAGTCCGCCCTGGAACCTGCCGATGGGCGTGCGGACTGCTTCGCAGATGACCGATCGCTTGCTCATGTTCTTGGCTCCCCTGTCCTGTCCTGCTGTCATTGTGCTGCCCCGCGGGCGGCGGACCTTCCGGCGCCCGTCTTCGAACCGGTCGGGCTCAAAGGCCCAATGCGTAGCGCCCGATCACCAGTCGCTGGATCTCGCTCGTGCCTTCGCCGATGGTGCACAGCTTGGCATCGCGGTACATGCGCTCGACGGGATACTCCGTTGTGTAGCCGTAGCCGCCGAGGATCTGGATGGCGCGGTCGGTGACGAACATCGCCGTTTCGCTGGAGTGCAGCTTGGCCATGGCCGACATGTGGCCGAAATCCTCACCGGCGTCCTTCAGACGGCAGGCCTCGTAGGTCAACAGGCGCGAGGCCTGGATCTGCGTGACCATGTCGGCGATCATGAACTCGATGGCCTGGAACTCGGCGATGGCCTTGCCGAACTGCTCGCGCTGGCGGGCATAGGCGCGGGCCGTGGCCAGCGCGCCCTCGGCCAGGCCGAGCGCCACCGCGGCGATGGAGATGCGCCCGCCGTCGAGCGTCTTCATGAAGTACTTGAAGCCGTCACCCTCCTGCCCCAGCAGGTTGGCATGCGGCACGCGGACGTCGACCAGCGTGAGCGGCGCCGTGTCGGAGGCGCGCATGCCCAGCTTGTCTTCCTTCTTCTCGACGGTGAAGCCCGGCGTGTCGGTGTCGACGATGAAGGCGCTGATGCCGCGGCTGCCCGTGGCCGTCGGATCGGTCTTGGCAGTGATGATCAGGGCTGCCGCGTAATGCGAATTCGTGATCCACATCTTCGAACCGTTCAACACCCAATGGTCGCCGTCGCGCACCGCCATGGTGCGCGTGCCGCCGGCGTCGCTGCCGGCGCCCGCCTCGGTGAGCCCGAAGCTGAGCAGCGACTTCCCGGCCGCCGCCGCCGGCAGGTACTTCCGTTTCTGTTCCTCGGTGCCGAACGCGGCAATGGGCCAGCAGCCGAGGCTGTTGTGGGCCGCCACGGTCAGCCCGTGGCTGCCGCAGACCCGCGACAGCTCCTCGACCACCAGGGCGTAGCTGGTGATGTCCGCGCCCGAACCCCCATAGGCCTCGGGCACCGACAGGCCCATAAACCCGAGTTCTCCCATCTCCCGCACGGTGGCCTCGGGGAAGGTCCCGTGCTTGTCGATGTCGTGGGCGATGGGGGCGATCTTGGCGTTGGCGAAGTCCCGCGCCATCTGCCGGATCATGCTCTGGTTCTCGTTCAACTGCATGGTGTCTCCCGGGAGAGGGCACGCGCCCGGACCGCGGGCGCGTAACAGGACGAAACGGCACCTCGGCAGCATAGCGGTTGACCCGGATACAGGAAAGCGAAAACAGTGGGAAACGGCCCGTTCAGTGGGTTTTGGCCGGTTCCGGCCCCGGGGCGCCCCCTGCGGAAAGGCGACGGCCCGGGACTCCATTCCCGGGCCGTCGGGCGACCTCACACCGCCGGAAAGGGGTCAGCGGTAGGTCGCCTTGACATCGCCGAAGCTGGCGGCCTCGGTGGGCACCTGCTGGCCGCAGAGATTCGGGGCCCCGGGGCTGGGCGCGCAGCCGCTGCCGACCGGCTCCACCACGCCCGGGTACGGGTTCAGGACGTCGAACAGCAGCCACTCGACATGGGCCGCGTCGAACCCGCAGGACCGGTCGTCCTCGGCCCCGTGGTCGTAGATGCTGACGGCGAACATCAGCTCGTACTGCACCGGATCGGTACCGGGGATGGTCCTCAGCAGCTGCACCAGGTCACCGGTGTTGTTGAGGGCGAAACCGGTCTGCGACAGGCCGTTGGCCGCCTGCCAGGCCACCGAGTCCGAACCGAAGAAGACGATGTGCTCATCGGGATCGGCCATGCCGCTCAACTGCAGGTCGGGCGTGTCGCCGGAACTGTCGCGCAACCAGTACTGCGACAGGTCGATCGGCACCGTGTCGATGTTCCGGATCTCGATCCACTCGTCGTTCTTCGCGTCGACCACGCCGTCGCCGTTCCAGTCGAGGGCCGGGTCGGCGAGCACTTCGTTGATGATGATGCCGGGGTCCAGCTCGGCGCGGGCGGTCTGGGCGGGCAGCGCCCAGGCCAGCAGTACCGCCAGCACCGTCAGCGCCAGCCAGCCGGCGGCGGTTTGTCCTCTGCCATGGGTCATGTTAGGCTCCATCCTCGGGAGGCAGGTAAACGGGAGACAGGTACACGGGAGGGCGAGGACGCCCCGCAGCCAGAAGCGAGCCATGGCCATGGAGTTCAGGATCGGGATCATCGGCGCGGGCGCCCACGGCGAGCGCTATGTACGGCACGGGCTGAAGGATGTGCCGGGGCTGACGGTGACGGCCCTGTGCCGGCGCGACCCGCAGGCCGGCCGGGACCTGGCGAGCCGCTACGGCGTCCGTTACCTGCCGGAGGCGGCAGCGCTGGTCGCGGATACGGCCGTTGACGGCGTCGTTGTCTGCACGCCGCCGTCATCGCACCACGACCTGGCCGCCGCCGTGCTGGCGGCCGGCAAGCCGCTGCTGCTGGAAAAGCCGATGACCGGGACGCTCGCCGAGGCTGAGCGGCTGGCAACGCTCGACGCCGGTGCCACCCACCCGTTGTTCCTGGGCCAGTCCCTGCGCTGGAACCCCGTGATCGCCAAGGCCCGCGAGTTGTGGCCGCAGCTGGGGCGCGTCCACCTGGTACGCCTGGCCCAGCGGCTGGCCCCCACCGCGCTGGACTGGCAGCGCGACCCGGGGCAGACGGTCGGCGGCTCGGTGCTGCTGACCGGCGTGCACCTGTTCGACCTGGCGCGGTTCCTCAGCGGCCGCGAGTTCGTCGCGGTGCAGGCACGGCACAAACAGGTGTTGAACCCGGTGGTCGAGGATCTGTTCCTGGCGCGCGGCGAACTGGACGACGGCTGCTGGGTCTCGCTCGAGGTGAGCAAGTACACGCAGTCGCGCGCGGCCTGGCTCGAGGTGGTCGGGCAGGACGGCCAGTTGTGGGCCGACTACCTGGAAGGCGGGCTGGTGCTGCGCCGCGGGCGCAGCGAGGAACGGTTCGACGTGCCGGCCACCGTGCCGACGTTGCCGCTGGTGCTGCAGGACTGGCTGCGCTGCGTGCGGGCAGGTACGCCGCCGGCGGTCGGCGTCCGCGACGGGCTGGCCACGCTGCGCATGGTCGACGCGTGCTACCGCTCGTCGGCGAGCGGGAAGGCCGAACCGGTGGCGGGTGCAGGGCCGGCACGTTCCTGAGCGGACGAGCCGCCGTTCGCGGCGCCGGTGGCCGCCGTGCGCCCGGCTGACGCGCTCCTGACCACCGCATCCTGCACCACCAGCCCCGCCAGCATCATCCCGAAGATGGCCGTCATGTGCACCGCCGTGCCGTTGATGACCTTTTTCTCGGAGCACCAGTCGCGGTGCTCGGCTTCATCGGCCGGCACGAACTTCGGGCAGTAGCAGGTGTGCGTGCCGCAGGCCACGCTGGTGGCCTCGACCGGCTCGATGAACTCCGGCGACCAGACCACCGGAAAGTCGCCCTGGAATCCCGACTCGCGCAGGCGACGGCGGATCCACTTGGCCAGCGGGCAGCCGGTCGATTCCCAGATCGAGGTCACCCGCACCTGCGTGGGGTCGAGCTTGGCCGCCGCCCCCATCGCCGAGAACAGCGTGCAGCCGGCGGCGTACGCCGCCCGGATCAGCGCGACCTTGCAGGTGATCGAATCGATGCAATCCAGCACGTAGGTGTATTGCCCGACATGGAACGTGTCGACGGTGGCCGGCTCGCAGGCGCGCATGACCGGCGTGACCTCGCAGCGCGGGTTCAGCAGGCGCAGGCGGGCCGCCAGCTCCTCCACCTTGGGTTTGCCCACATTCTTCGTCGTCGCCTGCAACTGCCTGTTGACGTTGGTGATACAGATCACGTCGTTGTCGACCAGGGTGATCGCGCCGACGCCGGAACGCACCAGGGCCTCGGCCGTCCAGGAGCCGACACCCCCGATGCCGAAGACCGCCGCGCTGGACGCCCCGAGGTGATCGAGGGCCGGCGTGCCGGTGACCAGCTGGAGCCGCTGGAAGAGGGGATTGGTCGTCATCGGCGTTCCCGGGCTCGAGGTGGCGGCAGATGGATCAAGGCCCCTGCAAAGCGGCGGGGCCGGAATCCCGACGGGCCAAGATAGCACCGGGCGCGGCCTGTGCCCAACCGGAGCCGCGGCCCAGCGGCAGTTGCGCTGATGGTCCTTCCCGGATACACGCGGTCCCGCACATGTGTTATCATCCATTCTTGTCCCACCGCATTTTTTCTTGTGCTTGTCGCTTCCGGAGGCCCGCTGATGAACCGCCCCTGCCGCGCCCTGATCCTCCTCGGCCTGCTCGTATCGATGATGGCTGCCGTCGCCGCCGCCGCGCCCGCCCCCACTGTGGCGCCCGGTGTCGCGACCGCCCTGGCCGACCCCGCCTTTGCCGGGCGCAACGCCGACGGCACGGTCGCCGTGTGGGTCTGGTTCCGGGACAAGGGCCTGGCTGGTGCTGAACTGGAAGCTGCGCTCGATCGCGCCCAGGCGGATCTCGACGAACACGCCCGCGTGCGGCGCGCCAAGATGGGCGCCGCCCAGGCCGGCCCAGGCAAGCGGGCCCGCCTCGTCGACGCCACCGACCTGCCGGTGGCTTCCGCACACCTCGACGCGGTGGTTGCCACCGGCGCGCGGCTGCGCCGGGTCTCGCGCTGGCTGAACGCCGCCAGCTTCGATGTCGACGCCACGCAGGTCGCCGCACTGGCCGCCCTGCCGCACGTGCGGTCGGTCACGCTGGTGCGGCGGGCCCGGCCGATGCCGGCTGTGACTTTGAGCGCGCCCGCCGGGCTGCCGCCGCTGGGCACCGACAGCACGCAGTGGTCCATCAACTACGGCGGCAACCTCGCGGACCTCGAGCAGATCAGCGTGCCGCAGGTGCACGACGCCGGCTACCACGGCCAGGGCGTCATCATCGGCATGCTCGATTCCGGATTCCGCACGACGCACGAATGCCTGTCGCCGCTGCCGGTGCTGGGGCGCTGGGACTTCGTCGACAACGACGGTGTCGTCGAGAACCAGCCGGGCGACCCGTCCGACCAGGACAGCCACGGCACGATGACCATGTCGACGATCGCCGGCTATGCGCCCGGCAGCCATGTCGGGCCGGCGTTCGGCGCCACGCTCGTGCTGGCGAAGACCGAGGATGTCTCGCAGGAAGTGCCGGCCGAGGAGGACAACTGGGTGGCGGGCATCGAATGGTTGGACACCTTCGGCGTCGACGTGGTCTCCAGTTCGCTGGGCTACATCGACTGGTTCACGTTCGCCGACCTCGACGGCAACACTGCAGCCTGCACCATCGCGGCCGACCTGGCCGTCGGCAAGGGCATCGTCGTCTGCAATTCGGCCGGCAACGAACGCGGCGGCGCGTGGAACCACATTGTCGCGCCCGCCGACGGCGACAGCGTGATCGCGGTCGGCGCGGTGACGAGCAGCGGCACCTACTCCAGCTTCTCTTCACCCGGCCCCAGCGCCGACGGCCGCATCAAGCCCGACATCTGCGCCCTCGGCTCGGGCAACCACGTGGCGTCGGTCGGCACCATCAGCGACTACGAGACCGCGTCGGGGACGTCGTTCTCCTGCCCGCTGTCGGCGGGTGTCGCCGCGCTGGTGCTGTCGCGCGTGCCGTCGCTGACGCCCTTGCAGGTTCGCGAAGCGATGCGCGCCACCGCCAGCCGCGCCGGCGCGCCGGACAACGACTACGGCTGGGGCATCCTCGACGCCTATGACGCCGTCTTCTACTTCGGCGCCGCGATCGGGCACGCGCCGCTGGGCGACACCGAGAGCACCGCCGGCGACTACACCGTCACGGCGACGATCACCGACCGCCTGACGCTGGACCCGGCCCAGTTGCAGGTGCACTGGCGCGCGAACGGTGGTGCCTGGCAGGTTGTCGCGCTCGCGGCGGCCGGCGCCGACACCTGGACGGCGGTCATTCCCGCGCAGGCGTCCGGTACCGACATCGAGTACTACCTCTCGGCGGGCGACACGGCCGGCATCGTTACGACACTGCCAATCGCCGGTGCCGCGGCTCCTTTCGCCTTCCATGTGGGCCCCGATGTCACCGCACCCGTGGTCACGCATGTCGCCATCGGCGACCAGCCGTTGCTGACCTGGCCCGCGCAGGTCCGCGTGCACGCCACGGACAACCTCGGCGTGGCCGCCGTGACCGTTGACTGGGAGCTCAACGGCGCGCCGCAGCCTGCGTTCGCCCTGGCCGCCCTGGGTGGCGGCGACTACGCCGCTGCGTTCCCGGTGGCGGCCGGCTCGCTGGTCACCGGCGACACGTTCACCTACACGGTGACGGCCACCGACAGCGCCGCGGCGCCCAACAACGCGAGCTCGGGACCGCACACCTTCGCGATCATCGACGCGCTCGGCGTGGCCCTGGTCATCGACGACACAACTGCAGCCAAGTCCGCTGCGGTCGATGAGAAGTACGACGCCGACAAGCGCCCCCTGGCCCCGGCCGCCGACAAGGCGGCGCCGGCCGACCTCGACCGCTGGCTGCGCGAGGCCGGCTATGTGACGCATAAGGTAGCCGCGGCCGATGTCGTCGCCGCGGACTTCGCCGGCCCGCAGTTCGTGGTGCTCACCTCCGGCGCCAACACCGCGCCGGTCGCGAGCGCGCCCCTGCGCACGCTCGTGCAGGACTGGGCCGCCGCCGGCGGCAAGCTCATCGTCGAAGGCGGCGAGGTCGGCTACGACGCGATCTCCTCGCCCGGCTATCCCGCGTTCGCGAGCGGCGTCCTGCACGCCACCGCCTGGCGCGCCGACAGCGCCGGCGCGCTGCAGGTCGCGCAGGCTTCCCACCCGCTGGCCATGATCCCCCACGCCCTGCCGGCAACGCTCAACGTGACCTACGGCAGCTACGGCGACGAGGACGGCCTGACGGCCGCCACGGACGCCACGGTCGTCTTCGACACCGCCGGCTACCCCGGCGCCGCCGGCGTCCTGGCCTACGACGACGACAACGTGCCGCAGGCCGGGCAGGTGGTCGTGCTGGCCTTCAACGTCGGCGCCCTGGCCGACACGACGGCGGCCCGACATCTCGTGGAGAACGCAGCCGCCTGGCTGCTGGCGGACCAGGGTGACGCCTCGGCCTCTCTGTACGGGCACGTGATGGCCGTGAACGGCGGCGGTTCGACACCGCTCTCCGGCGCGACCGTGAGCCTGGGCGCCGGGCACAGCACCACGACCGGTGCCGACGGTTCGTACCTCCTCGAAGACCTTTATGCCGGCGCCTACACCCTCTCGGTGAGCGCCCCCGGCGTGAGCTCGTTGAACCGTGCACTCGTCCTCGGGGAAGGGCAGTCGCTGCGCCACGATGTGCAGCTCTACGCGATCGCGACCGCCGACTACGTGCGGGCGGTGCCGGTGGCCATCCCCGACGACAACGCCGCGGGCATCACATCGGTGATCAACGTGCCGCTGCAGGCCGAAGTCTCCGGCGTCACCGTCGACATCGCGCTGACCCACACCTGGCGCGGAGACCTGACCGTCTCGCTGACGTCGCCCGGCGGCACCACGGTGCGCCTGCACAACAGGACCGGCAGTTCGGCCGACAACATCAACGGCACCTACGGCACCACGCTCACCGTGGACGGCCCCGGCACGCTGGCCGATTTCACCGGCGACGCGGCCTACGGCAACTGGACGCTGTTCGTCTCCGACACGGCGGGCACGGACACGGGCACGCTGAACTCGTGGGGCCTGCACCTGACCTACGCGCTGGCGGCCTCGGCAACGCCCGACACGCCGGTGTCCGCGTTCCGCCTGCTGCCCAACCGTCCGAACCCGTTCAACCCGCGGACGGAGATCAGGTTCGAACTGGCCCGTGCGGGCAGCCCCCGGCTGGCGATCTACGACCTGCGCGGCTCGCGCGTGCGCGAGCTGCTGGCCGACCAGCCGCTGGAAGCCGGCGCCCACGCCGTCATCTGGGACGGACGCGACGACACCGGACGCGAGGTAGCCAGCGGACTCTACCTGAGCCGGCTGGAAGCCGAAGGCACGCCGGTCGAGCGCAAGCTGATGCTGGTGCGCTGACCGCACGGCCACTGCCTTGAAGAATCGACGATGAAAAGATGCGCCCCGGGCAATCGTCCCGGGGCGCATCGTTCATAGGGGCGGGCAGCCGCGTCAGGGAAACATGCGTGCGTCAGCGGTAGAGCGCCTTGATGGACCCCCACGATCCGCCCTCGACCGGCACGGCCACTTCGTTGGCGTCGTAGCCCGAAGTGATCGAGAAGCCGGGACCGAACTCCTGGGTCAGGGAGTTCGTGTAGGTGATCGAGTTGCCCGCCATCCAGTTGTAGCCGGTCGAGCATTCGCCCAGATACTGGGCGGTGAGCCCATCGAGGTCATAGGCCTTGAAATTCACGACGAGGAACGGCGAACTGGGCGGCGAATACTGGTAGGTGAACGTGGTCGCCGGCCAGGATGGGTTATTGTTGCCGTCGATGACGGACGTGACCCCGATCAGCGTCCCGTCCACGCGCACCTCGATGTAGCAGTCGCTGTCGCCTTCGAGGAAGCCGTCGGCATCCGGCAGGACGGCGGACATGGGCCCGATGATGACATCGGTGACGGCGACGGCAGGTCCGGCGGTCAGACCCAGGAGCGTGGCGACGGCAAGGACGATGCCCTTCGAATTGGCGATCCGCATGGTGGTCTCCTGATCCGGGGTCTCGGAGGTTCGGCCGGTCTACGATTGTACACCGGCCAGCCCGCAGGGGTCAATCCAAGACTCCGCCAGTCGCCATTCAGGCCGTTGAGACCCGGGCCGGCCCTTTCAGGCCAGGCGACGAACGGTCGCCCGCGTGAGCAGCTCCTCCACCACGCCGCGCCGGGCGATCTCGGTGCCGTCGGTGGTCGCGGTCGCCGCCCCGGCGGCCGAACCCCAGCGGAGGGCTTCGGGCCAATCCCTGCCGTGACAGAAGGCGGCAAGCAGGCCGCCCAGCAGCGAGTCGCCGCTGCCGATCGTGCTGCGCGGGTGGACCGCGACCGGAGGCACGAAGAAGGAGCCCTCGCCGGTCGCCGCAACGGCACCCTCGGCGCCCATCGAGACGATCACGGCCGGGTCGACGGCCGCACGTGCCATCATGGCAGTGCGCAACTCGGCAGCGGCAGAGGCCGCCTGTTCGACGCCCGCGATGGGGCGCCCGAGCAGGCGCGACGCTTCGTTGAGGTTGGGCTTGATCAGGTGCGGGCCGCCTTCGAGCCCGAGCCGCAGGGGCTCGTCATCGGCATCCAGGAGGATGCGCACCGGCAGCGGCCGCAGCAGGCCGATGAGGGTGCGCCAGGCATCGACCGGAATCCCCTCGGGCAGGCTGCCGCCCAGGCAGACCCAGTCGGCTTCCGCGGCCAGCTCGACCACCATCCGCGTCACCTGCTGCCACTCGTCGCCGGTGATGGGCCCGCCCTTCATGTTGAAGGTGGTCGGTGGCCGGTCCGAACCGTCCTGCACTGAAATGTTGACCCGCGTCTGCGCCTGCGTGTGGACGATCGCGGGCGTCACACCCTGCACTTCGAGCACGCGCTGGACATGCGCCCCGGTGCCGCCGCCGAGCAGCACGCAGGCGGTCGTCTTCGCACCGAGCTCGGCCGCGACGCGCGACAGGTTCGTGCCCTTGCCGCCGGCATCCTCCTCGCGCGTGACGACGCGGTTGGTGTCGTACGGCAACAGCCCGTGCGTGCCGAGCAGCAGGTCGATGCAGGGATTCAGTGTCACCGTGAGGATCATGTCCGCTTGCCTCCGGCGGCAGTGCGCCCCGGGGTTCGGGAACCCCGGGGCGCGTCGTGTCGATCAACCCGTGAGCACGACGCCAACCGCTACCCGGCGAGGATACGCTCGATGCCCCCGCGCGCGATCGGATGGTAGCCGCCGCCGTGCTCGGCGAACGTTTCCTTCGCCAGCGCAACGGTGTCCGGGTTCTTGTGCAGCGCCGTATAGAGCGGCTTGAGGTACTTCATGCGGCCGACCTCGCCGAGGAACGCCCGCGTGCGCGCGCGCGTCGCGGCATAGCCGCTGTTGGCGGCGATCGCCAGCCAGCTGCAGAGGATCTCGCAGTTGCCCTGCTTCGACAGCTGGAAGTTCTCGTCAAGCCACCGGCAGTCGGCTTCCGACAGCTGGCGCGGCAGCGCCTGCAGGTAGATCTGCCAGTCCTCCGGCTTCCACTTCTTCGCCACGGCGGGATCCGGGCGTTTGCCGCGAGCCCAGCCGGCAGCCAGGTCCTTCAGCATGGTCAGCTGCGCCGAGGTGAAGCTCGGTGCGTTGGCCGGCACATCCGGCTGGCGGATCCAGGCCTGCGCGCCCACCTGCGCCGCCACACCCGGCAGTTCCTTGTCCAGGAACTCCTCGAACTGCTCGGTGGTGATCGAGGTGAACGAGAAGTGCTTGATGTACTTCTTGATGAAGGCATCGAACTTCTCGCGCCCGACGGTCTGCTCGAGAAGCGACACGAACAGGAATCCCTTCTCGTAGGGAACCAGCGAGTAGAACTCGTCCGGATCCTTGCCCGAGCCATCGGTCTTCAGGCACGTGAACGGCGAGCCCGGGCCGAAGGAAGCCAGCGCGTCGTTCAGCCCGTTGCGGCCGATCGCCGCCGACAAGGCCTGCGCCTCCTTGCCGTACAGCTTCTCGTGGATGCGCCGCTCGGCCCACACCGTGAAGCCCTCGTTCAGCCAGAAGTCGTCGATGGTCGCGTTCGTCACGAGGTTTCCGGTCCAGCTGTGCGCCAGCTCGTGCGCCAGCACGTTGACCAGCGACCGGTCGCCGGCCAGCAGCGTCGGCGTCAGGAACGTCAGGCGCGGGTTCTCCATGCCTCCGTAGGGGAAGCTCGAAGGCATCACCAGGAAGTCGAAGCGGTCCCACAGGTACGGGCCGAACACCTCCTCGGCCGCAAGCAGCATGCTGTCGACGTCGGCGAATTCCCAGGCGGCGCGATCGAGCGTCTTCGGCTCGGTATAGACGCGCGAGCGCGGGCCGAGGTCGCGCGAGACGATGTCGCCCACGGCGAATGCGAACAGGTACGGCGGGATCGACTGCGGCATCTCGAAGGTGAACGAACGCGTGCCGGCGCGGGCGCCCGCCCCCTGCGCACCCGGCGCCGCGGCCATCACCACGGTCAAGGCTTCGGGCACCGTCATCTTCGCCTTGAACGTGAAGCGCGCGAGCGGCGAATCCTGGCAGGGCAGGACGCTGCGCGCGTGGATCGCCTGGCACTGGCTGAACAGGTACGGGTGCTTGCCTGCCCTCGGTCTGCGCCGGTTCGAGCCATTGCAGCGCGCTGGCCTCGGGGCTGGTGGCGTAGGTGATGCTCACGGCCGTCGTGCCGGCCGGCAGTTGCAGGCGCAGGCGAGCGCCCATCACCGGGTCGGTGGCCGCGAGTTCGAACGGGACGTTGGCGCCGTCCTGGGTGGCCGCATTGGTGATGGTCAGCGTGCGCGTGTCGAGGTCCAGCGGGCCGCTCGCGGCGGCGGCCAAGCGCAGGCGCGCGACACCCGTCAGCTTCCTGGTCGCGAAATCGACATCCAGGTCCAGGTCGACATGGGTGACCCGGCCCTGCTCGAGGTCGGCGTATGAATGCGGGTCGCGACGGCTCACGGCGGCACCTCCGGCCAAAACGGTTTTCGGGCACATGGCTCAACCGGACCATTGTCGCCCGGCCGGGGCGCGGCCGCAACCATTCCATGGCGGGCGCGGCACGGGCACCGGTTACGGGCACTTGGTACACGCACCCGGTACGGGCACTTGGCGAAGGATCCAACCCATGGTATTGTCTCACGATCCGGGACGGCGACCAGAGCCGGGACCGGGGCCCCGCAAGCCGGAAAGGAAGACCGCGATGCGCGACGGCATGATCCGCGTGGAGACCTATGGAACCGAGCTCGAGGCCGAGATGGCCCTGGGCCAGCTCCAGGCCATGGGCATCAGCGGCTTTTTGGAGATCGATGACGCCGGCGGCATGGCGCCGTCGCTGGACGCCCAGCGGGGCGTCAGCGTCCTGACCTACCCCGAGGATGCCGCCCAGGCCCGCGCCATCCTCGCTGGTCAGGGCGGCGACGGCTCCGGCGCCTGGAGCTGCCCGGCCTGCGGCTCGGACGGCGAACCCGGCTACGACGCCTGCTGGAACTGCGGCCGCGAGCGGATGTGACGACCCGGCGCCGACAGGCGCCGCGCCCGGGCCAGGCATGCTGAAACGCAGCCTGGCCTTTGTCGTGCCGGCGTTGGCCATGATGGTATGGTGCGCACTGTTCCAGCCGACCGGCGCTACCGCCGCGGATGAACCCGCGGCCACCATCCTGCCTGCTCCCTGCAAGCGCTTCGAGGCACACGTCCGGTCGGGGCAGGCCATCGCCCTGACCGACACGCCCCCACCCCGGGCCGATGACCGCGGCGTCGACATCCTCAGCTACGACCTCGACCTGGTCCTTGATCCATCGCCCGGGCCCACCGCCGGCGTCGTGGCGCTGACCGGCCGTGTGGACATCGGGCTGGTCGCGGTGCGCGCCGGCCTCGACACGCTGGTCCTGGACCTGGTCCCCAGCTCGCCTGCGACGCCGTGACGCTCGCCGGCGTCCCGCTGGTCTACACCCGCGAGGGCGAGGAACTGCGCATCGCGCTGCCGCACGCGCTGGCCACCGCTGCGCCCGAAACGGTGACGGTGGCGTGGCACGGCCGCCCGCCCCGGCACGGCAACCTGTACGTCGGCCTGATGTACCGCCGCGACGACAACGGCACGCCGGCCGTAACGGCCGATGATATCCCGCTGATGTTCTCGATCAGCGAACCGTGGTCGGCGCACGCGTGGTGGCCCTGCAAGGACCATCCCGCCGACAAGGCCCTCGTTTCCCTGGCGGCCACCGTGCCCGCGGGATTGAGCGTGGTCGCAAACGGTACGCTCGGCCAGGTGGTGGAAGGGCCCCCGGGCTGGGTGCGGTACGAATGGCGCGAGGCTTATCGGCTGCCGACCTACCTCGTTTCGGTGTCGGCTTCGCGCTACGTGAGCTGGAGCGAGGACTGCCGCCCGTCGCAGGCCCCGGCCGTGCCGCTGGAATTCCACGCGCTCGAGCGTGATCGCGCGGCGGCCGAGGTGCTGCTGGGCCGCAGCTGCGCGATGGCCGACTTCCTCACCGGGCGCCTGGGGCCGTATCCGTTCGCCGGCGAGAAGTACGCCCAGGTGGAAGTCATCTGGGGCGGCGCCATGGAGCACACCACCGCCACGAGCATCGGCCAGTTCATGTACACCGGCGATCGTCGCTTCGAGCAGGTGGTGCTGCACGAACTGGCCCACCAGTGGTTCGGCGACAGCCTGACGCCTGCGGGCTGGCAGGACATCTGGCTGAACGAGGGCTTCGCCACCTATGCCGAGGCGTTGTGGCTGGAGCACAGCGAAGGTCCTGCCGCGCGCGACGACTTCCTGCAGCTGATCGGACCGGGGCGCCACCCGGCCCTGTTCGCGGGCGAGGGCACGCTTGCCGAGCCCTCACCGGTGTTGCCCAACACGCTGGTCTACGACAAGGGCGCCTGGGTCCTGCACATGCTGCGGGGGATCATCGGCGACGAGGCGTTCTTCCGGCTCCTGCACGACTACGCCAACGACCCGCGCATGGTGCAGGGCCTGGTCTCCACGACGGACCTGGTGGCCCACGCCGAGGCTGCCGCCGGCCGCGGGCTGGGCGCGTTCTTCGACGGCTGGCTCACCACCGATGCGGTGCCGGTGCTCAGCCTCGAGCCGCGCCCTGGTCGGCCCGGGACACCGCCGGGATCTGCCGGCGTGCGCCTGCGCCAGCACCAGGCACCGTTGATGATGCTGCCGGTCCCCCTGCTGCTGCACACCGCCGCCGGCGCCGTGCCGGTCACGGCCGTCCTCGAGGAGCGCGAACAGGACTTCCAGTGGCGCCTGGGTGCCGCGGTCGACTCGGTGACCGTGGGCGCGCAGCCGCTCCTGGCGCGCTGGCTTGCGAGCCCGCCGCCGGCCCTGGACGTCCGGGGACCGATGCCGAATCCGGTCACGGGCGACGAGACCGCCTTCGAGTTGATTCTTGATCAAGGCACACAAGTGACTATTTCCATTTATGATATGCGAGGCCTGAAACTCTCGGAGGCGGCTCTCGGATTCATGCCGGCCACTGAGGCCGGCCAGGGCGGCACCCTCTGGCTCTGGCGCCGCCCCTCCGGTGCGGCGGCCCTGCCGGCGGGAACCTACTGGTTCGAATTCCGCGCCGGGGAGCACCGGGCCGTGCGCCGGGCAACCCTGCTCCGCTAGGCCGCCCACGCCGGCGGCCGGCCTGACGGGCCGGACAAGGAGCGAATCGGTCCCATTGACACCACGGCCCAACGCCGCTAGCGTGGCGGGCATGCGAATCCCCAGACAGACGCTCCGGCCGTACACCGCTCGCGGAAGCGCCGCCTTGGCCGCTCTCGCGACTCTGTCGTTGCTGCTGGCACCCCTGGCCGCGGCGGGGCACCACCACGAGGTCACGCCGTGCAGCGGCGGCGACAGCGCGTGCACCGTCTGCCTGTGGCAAGCCCATCACGCGGCCGACCTGACCACTGTCGGCAGCCTGCCGCCCGCGGCCGGTTCGCGCCTCTCCCCCGCTCCCTCGGCTCCCGCCGCCCCTTCTGCCGCGCTGCCTGGCTGCATCGCGCGCGGCCCGCCCGCCCTCCAGGCCTGAGTTCACCCCGTCACCTGACGCCAGAGGCCCGCGCCAAGCCCGCGGGTCCCGTGAAACTTCTGCGGCACGCGACCGCCTGCCATCCGGCCGGCCCTTGCTGCAGCCGAACCTGGAGGACTGACCATCATGAATCCCTTCGCCGGCAACGCCGTCCTGCGCGCCGTGACGCTTCGTCGTGCCGCGCCGCTGCATGCCGTTCAGGCCGCTCTCGCCGTCATCGTCCTCGTGGCCGTGCACGGGGCGCCCCTGGCCGCGCACGCCGCGACCGGCAATCCCAACCTGTCGGTCATCGCCCAGCCCCGCCTGACGGTCACGAGCAACGCGGATGATCCCGACCACGACCGCCCGGTGTGGGACATCGGCGAGACCGAGTTCGTGCTCGACGACTACCTGAACCCGTTCGTGCGCGGCAACCTGACCCTGGCCTACACCACCGACGAGGGCCTGGCCCTGGAGGAAGGCTACATCGATGTCGTGCGCGGCCTGCCGGGGACCCTCAACCTGCGGCTGGGCCAGTGGCGCTCGGGCTTCGGGAAGCTGAATCCCCAGCACCCCCACACCTATCCGTTCGCCGAACGCCCGGGAGTGCTGGCAGCCTTCCTGCCGGGCGAGGAGGGCCTGAACGAAACCGGGCTGCAGGCCTCGCTGCGCCTGCCTTCGCCGGGCGACTGGGCCATCACGGCATCGGCCGACTGGATGCAGGGCGATTCATTTCGCCTCGAGCGCGAGGACTCGGGCTTCGAGTCCGACCCGTTGACGGCCTCGGACGAGGGCGACCGCAGCGAGGAAGCGCGCCCGGCGATGCTCGGGCGCCTGAGCGCGTTTGCCCCGGTGGGCGAGCGTTCGGGCCTCGAACTGGGCCTGTCGGCCGTCGAGGGCACCAACAACGCGGCAGCCGGCACGAAGACGCGTGTGCTCGGCTTCGACGCCAAGGCCAAGCTCTGGAACAGCGAGCGCTCATACCTCCTGTTGCAGGGCGAGGCGCTCCAGTTGCGGCGCGAGGATGCCGGCTGGGACGGCGACCGCTACACGGACGAGGCCATCTCGCCGTGGGGCTGGTACCTGATGGCCGACTACAACTGGAACCAGCGGTGGAACGCCGGCGCCTCGTTTGAACGCTTCCAGGCCGAGGATGAGGACGGCTGGAACCGGTCGCTGGGCCTGTTCGCCGGCTTCGCGGTGATGGAAGAGACCACGGCGCTGCGCCTGGACTGGCGGCGCGAGCAGGCGGCGGCGGCCGGCGATCCCGAGCCCGACGCGATTGATGTCGTGACGCTTCGCGTCATCTGGTCGATGGGCCCGCACAAGGCGCACCAGTTCTAGGAGGCAGGCATGAAACCGACATCGAACCGGAAGCCGGCGCTGTTGTTCGCCGCCTTCCTCCTGGTCACCGGCCTGGCTTCCGCCGCGCATGCGTCCGGTCGCCTCCAGGTCGTGGCCTCGATCAACGACCTTGCCTCGATCGCCGCCAGTGTCGGCGGCGAAGACGTGGAGGTGGCGGCCATTGCGCGCGCCACCTCCGATGTGCACCGGGTCGAGGTGCTGCCGTCGTACATGGTTCGCGTCGCGCGGGCCAAGGTGTACCTGAAGGTGGGACTGGCGCTCGACCAGTGGGCCGACCAGATCATCGACGGCTCGCGCAACACGAAGCTGGCCGTGATCGATTGCTCGCGCGCCATCACGGCGCTGGACAAGCCCGCCGGCCGCGTCGATGGACGCGGCGGCGACGTGCACCCCGACGGCAACCCGCACTACTGGCTGGATCCGCGCAACGGCGCCCTGGTGGCGGCCCTGCTCGCCGGCGAGTTCACGAGGCTCGACCCCGCGCACGCCGCCGGCTTCCAGGCACGTGCCGCCGCCTTCGGCGACAGTTGCCGTGCACGGCATGAAGCCGCGAATGCGGCACTCGCCGGACTGCCCACGCGAGAGATCGTGACCTACCATTCGTCATGGGTGTACTTTGCAGCCGCCACGGGACTGACGGTGGCCGCCACCGTCGAGCCGGTGCCGGGCATTCCGCCGACCGGCGGCCACCTGCAGAAGCTGGTCATGCTGGTGAGGGAACGCCGGCCGGTCGTGCTGCTGCAGGAACCCTATTTCTCGGATGAGGCGGCCGGGTTCCTCTCCCGGGAAACGGGGCTGCGTACGGCCAGGGTCTCGCCGTCGTGTGCTGAACCGGTCGCCGGGAGCTACCTGGCCCATTTCGATGCGGTGGTCGCCGCGATCACCGCCGGCCGCTGACCGACTGGAGTGGGGGCCGGGCCCGCGCCCGGTCCCCGGTTCGCGTTCCCGAAAGGAACCGCAAATGGAAGCGCTTGGCCTGCCCTTCTTCCGCACGGCGCTGCTTGCCTGCTTCCTGCTGGCCGGCATCCATGCCTATCTCGGCTTCCATGTCGTGCGGCGGGGGGTCATCTTCGTCGACCTGGCCCTGGCCCAGATGGCCGCCCTCGGCGTGGCGCTGGCCGTGGTGCTGGACCATCACGACAACGATGTGCTGACCTACGGGCTGGCGCTGGGCATGACGTTCGTGGGCGCCGCCTGCTTTGCCTGGCTGCGCGGCCAGGAGCGTCAGCACGTGCCGCTCGAGGCGTTCATCGGCATCGTCTTCGCGACGGCCCAGGCTGCCGTTTTCCTGGTGCTGGAAAAGTCGCCCGCCGGCCCCGAGCACCTGAAGGAGACCCTGGTGGGCGCCCTGTTCACGATCGCCCCCGGGCACGTGCTGAAGACGGCGCTGCTCTACGCCGCGGTCGGCGTTGCGCACTGGCTGTTGCGCAAGCCGTTCTTCGAGATCACCGGCGACGCCGAGGGCGCACGCCGCCGGGGCCGTCGGCTGTTCTGGTGGGACTTCCTGTTCTACGCGATCTTCGGCTTCGTCGTCACCTCATCGGTGCAGATCGCCGGCGTCCTGCTCGTGTTCGGGTTGCTGGTGATCCCCGCGGTGGCCGGCCTGATGGCCTCGTCACGCACCGCCGTCTCGCTGGCCGTGGGCTGGATCTTCGCCTTCGTGGCCTGCCTGGCCGGGCTCCTGGGCTCGGTGCGGTGGGACCTGCCGGCAGCGCCGAGCGTGCTGGTCGCCCTCAGCGGCCTGCTGGTGGTGCTGGGCATCGGGTTGCGCGTGGTGCGCGGGCGGGGCCACGCCGCCGGGGCCTGACCCGGCGGCTGCGTCGGCACGCCGGAGCCGCTCAGTCGATCGGCACCAGCGGCGCGAACTTCGGATTGAGGTGCTTGCGCCCGTAGTCGGGGAAGTCGACGGTCACCTGGAGGTCGTCGCCGGTACCCTCGACGCGCGCGACGGTGCCCGAACCGAAGATCCCGTGCGAGACCGACTGTCCCTCGAAATAGGGCGCCTGCTGCTGCACGTCGTCATCCCAGCTGTGCTGCCGCTGCTCGTCGGACCCGCCTTCGGCGCCGGGCGCCGGGCGAGCGCCGCCGCGTGGCCGGTTGCTGCTGCCCCACTCGCCAGGGCTCACGCGGCGCGAGGCCGAGGGACCCTGCGAACCGCCGCCGCCGTTCCAGTTGCGGCTGTTGCCGCCGCTCCAGGTGCTCGGCCGCACCGGTTCGCGCGAATGGGCCCCGCCGCCCTTCGAGCCGCCCCCGCCCGAACCGGAACCGCCGAACAGGCTGCGCGTCATCCCCGCGCCGGCGCCGGCGCCGTAGCCGAGGTTCAGGCGCCGCCGCTCCACAAGGGCGTCGGGCACCTCGCGAAGGAACCGCGACGGCAGCGCGTCCTGCCACGTGCCGAAACGGCGACGGCGCATCGCGTGCAGCAGGTAGATCCGCTTCTCCGCACGCGTCAACGCCACATAGAACAGGCGGCGCTCCTCCTCGAGGCCCGCCTCATCCATGGCACTGTTGATGTGCGGCAGGATGTCGTCCTCGCAACCGGCCAGCACCACGACCGGGAACTCCAGGCCCTTGGCCGTGTGGATCGTCATCAGGCGCACCTGGCCCTCCCCGTCGCGGATCGTGTCCGGGTCGGAGACCAGCGCCGTCTGCTCCAGGAACTGGCCCAGGCTGCCGCCGGCCGATGCCTCGTGGAAGTCGGCCGCCGCATTGACCAGTTCGGCCACGTTCTCGGCCCGCTGGGCGGCGCTCTCGGGGTCATCGGACTCGAGGTGTTCCTGGTAGGCGATGTCCTTCAGCACCTGCTGCAGCAACTCGGGCAGGGGCATGGCTTCGGCCGCCAGGCGCCGCCAGCGGGCAGCCTGGTCGAAGAACGTGCGCACCCGGCGACAGACGGCGCCCGACATCTCGCTCTCGAGCAGGCCGTGCTCGGCCGCCGCCTCGCCGCAGGTCAGCCCGGCGTTGTTCGCCAGGGCCAGCAACCGCGCCACCGTGGTGTCGCCCAGCTGCCGCTTGGGCACGTTGATCACTCGCTGCAGCGAGATCTCGTCGGCCGGGTTGGCGATGAACTTCAGGTAGGCCAGGACATCGCGAACTTCCTTGCGCTCGTAGAACTGCAGGGAGCCGACGATCTGGTACGGCAGGTGGGCGCGGCGCAGGGCATCCTCGAGCACCCGCGACTGCGCATTCGTGCGGTAGAGGACGGTGACGTCGGCGCGCGTCAGCCCGCGCGCGATCTCGGCCCGCACGATATCCACCAGGCGCGCGGCCTCGTCCTCGCCGTCGAGGAACTCCTCCTCGACCAGCTGCTCGCCGCGGTCGCCTGCCGTCCACAGGTTCTTGCCCTTGCGGCGCTGGTTGTGGGCGATGACCGCGTTGGCCGCATCCAGGATGGTACCGGTGGACCGGTAATTCTGTTCCAGCCGGCAGGTGACGGCGCCGGGGAAGAAGTCGTCGAACGCCAGCATGTTCTCGATGCGGGCCCCGCGCCACGAGTAGATCGACTGGTCGTCGTCGCCCACGGCGAACAGGTTCCCGTGCTCGCTCTGCAGCGCCTTGATCAGCACCAGCTGCAGCGGGTTCGTGTCCTGGAACTCGTCCACCAGCACGTGATGGAACCGCTCGGCGTATTTCAGGCGCACGCCGGCGTCCTGTTCAAGTAGGTGAACCGTGCGCAGGATCAGGTCATCGAAATCGAGCGCCTTGCAGCGCACGAGGCCCTTCTCGTAGCCGCCATAGATGGCCGCGTTCTTCTCCTCGACGAAGGTCGTCGCGCGCGCCGCGGCAGCGACGGGATCCACGTCGTCGTTCTTCCAGGAACTGATCATGGAGCGGGCGCCGCTGGGCGTGAACTGCTTGGCGTCGATCTTGAGTTCGTCCAGGACCTGCTTGATCAGGCGCTTGCTGTCGTCGGTGTCGAAGATCGAGAAATCGGAAGGCACGCCGATGGCAGCCCCGTCGCTGCGCAGGATCCGCAAACCGGTCGCGTGGAAGGTCCCGATCCAGAAGGGCGCCCGTCCTTCACCGACACTCCCGGCCACCCGCTCCTTCATCTCGCGGGCCGCGCGATTGGTGAAGGTGAAGGCCAGCACGGCACCCGGGTGCACGCCGCGCTCGCCCAGGAGCCAGGCCACGCGGGTCGTCAGGACCCGGGTCTTGCCGGAACCGGCGCCGGCCACCACGAGGACCGGGCCGTCCGGGGCGGTGACCGCCCCCAGCTGCGCATCGTTCAACTTCGCCAGGATGTCGTTCACGGCAGGTTCGGCTCCGGCTCGGGGTCAGGCGACTTGGGGTCAGGCGACTTGGTCCAGGCTGCGCTGGGAACGCGGAACAATGCCACCGATCGCCCGTCGCCGCAACCGTGGGCCGCAGGCGACCGGCGTCAGTATTCGAAGCGGTATTTCAGGTCCAGGTTGTACGTGGAATCGCCCTGGTTCTCGTCGATCCGGCGGCGCAGTTCCGACTGCAGGAGCAGGTGCTGGTTGATCTGGTACTCCAGCAGCACGTCGCGGTCATCCTGGCGCACGCCCTGCGCGTACTTGAGGTACAGGTCCGAGCCGATGTACTTGCCGACACCGATCAACGGGTCGAATCCCATGGCGCCGGCGGCATCGCTCTCGCGCTGGATCTGGTCGATGTCGAACGTGTCGAAGACAGCCAATTCGCGGGCGATCTCGCGTTCGATGAGGTTGAGGCCCGCCGTGATGGAACTGGACGCCAGCCGCGAAGTGTCCCCGCCACCTTGCCCGGCGCCTTCCGGATCCAGGCCCAGGAGCATGCGCTGGATGGCCTCGCGCGAGTAGCCCCGTTCGCTGGAAAAGTCGACGACGGGGGCCGCCAGCGTGCCGCTCACGTGCACGCCCAGCACCTCGATGGTGGTATTCGCGGCACTTGATGCGCGCAGGCGATAGCGGGTCTGGGCGTCAATATCCAGCATCGGGTCGAAACCGAGTCCCTGGCTGAAATCAAGACGGCCGCGCTGAACCTCGAAGGCGTTGTTGAAGACGATCAGGCTGCCGCGGTTCACGTCGAGCGAACCGCGCATGTGCAGGCCTTCCTCGGTGCGCAGAAGGTCGAGGTCGCCGCCCAGGTCCAATTCCATCTCGCGGTTCACGATGTGCCCCACGCGCGGCGCGGCGTGCAGCCGCAGTTCGGCCAGCCAGTCCGGGGCCACCGTGGCCAGGCGCGGGTCGGCGGCGCCGGGCGTCTCGGCAAAGGTGCCGGTGTAGCGCGCCTTCAGTACCTCGAGGTCGCCGCTGAACTTCGGCACGAGCAGCGAGTCGGGCCCCACCTTCACGCCGGTGATGCGGCCGCCCCGCCCGCTGACCAGCGCCCGCAGGTCGGGAATAGAGGCGACCAGGAACCGGTCCAGGTCCAGGCGTACGTCGAACGTCTCCATCTCCAGCCCGCGGAAGGTGAGGGTGCCATCGCCGCCGAAGCTGCCGGTCAACCCCTCACGCCCGACGATGTCCTTCAAGTGCACGATATCGCCACTGAAGATGGCGTCGCACGACGCCTCGCTGTAAACCTCCTCGAGATGCCTGATGACGAAACCGGCATCGCGGATGTGCGCCGAGCCCTCGTACAACGGGTGCGCCAGCGGTCCCGACACGCGGACGTGGGCCTCGCCCGTTCCGTTGCTGGCCACGAAGGCGTTGGTTGCCGGCGTCAGCGCGGCGAGATTCGAGCCGGGCGGGATGTCGATCTCCATCAGGAACGGCCCGTCCAGCGGCGATGTCGGCTCGCTGAGGAAGTCCAGCTTCAGCGGGACCTCCAGCCGTCCGGTCATGCGCAGGTCGTCCTGCACGGCCACCAGGTCGCCCAGGGCCAGCTGGTTGCGATCGGCATGCACGGTGCCGGTCAGTTCGTCCAGGTGCAGCCAGTGGATGTTGAACGGGGAGCTGCGCAGCTGTCCATCCACGACCGGGTTGTCCGTGGTGCCGGTCACGCGGATCTCGCCGCCGAAACGCCCGTTCAGCCGCTTGAGGGCAGGCAGCTTGAACTGGTCCATGAACGACCAGTCGCCGTCGGGTATCTCGACCTGCAGGTCCATGGTCGCGCCCGGCCAGTAGTCCTTCACCGGCGCCCCGGGGTTCGCTACGGTGCCCGAGGCCCGCAATTGCCCGTACGGCGTGCGCAGGTCGAGCCCCTTGATGTCGACGGCGCCATGGGCGTAGACGGCCTCGACATGCATGGAGTCGACCCTGGCGATGGCGAACGGAGCCTCCAGCAGGTCGGCTGACAGGCTGACGGTCGGTGCGTCCGGTTCCCCGCCGAGGACCACGTCGGCGGTCAGGCGCCCGGTCAGCGGCGCGCGCGTGGAAACGAACGGGTTCAGCAGTCCCAGGTCGAAGCGCCGCAACTGCAGCGCGCCCGCGACGAGGTGGCGCCGGTCGTACACGCCGCCGCCGCTCACGGCGCCCTGGTCCGAGGACAGCGACAGGTCGCGCACCGCCAGGTAGCCGTCGCCGATGCCGACGCCGAGCGGCCGGTCCAGGGCCCAGCGCGTGCCCTCCATGTCGAGCCGGAATTCCTCGACCTGGAACCGGTCGACGGTGTCCGAGAAGGCGACCTGGAGCCTCAGCAGGCCGACCGTGTCACCGTAGGCACACAGGAACGTGTCGAGCCGGGCGCCGGCCGCATCGGCGGACCCGAAGGCCCGGTAGTTGCCCAGCGGCACGCCGCCCATGCGCAGGCTGTCGCCGGCCACGGCGCCGCTGAAACTCGGCGTGCCGAGCGCGTCGGCGATCTCCACGTTGGCGATCAGGTAGGAGGTGCGGGCCGGCCCCAGTTCGACGTCGCCGGCCGTCACGGTTCCAGCCAACGCCAGCGCATCCAGCGGCCCCGACACGGCCAGCTCACCGGAGGCATGGCCGCCCAGTGCCGGCCAGTTCCACTGCGCCGGCAGGGTCCCGAGGTCGTTGGCGGCGAAACTCAGGTTGCCGTCGAAGACGCTCAGGCTGTCGGCCGCCCCCGTCAGGATGGCGCGCAGGTCGCGGTGCCGCAGGTCGACGTGGTTGAACTGCACGCCTGCCGGCGTCGCCTCGACGTCGATCTCGCAGGCGTCGAAGGGCATGATCTCGATATGCCCGTCCTGCACCAGCCCGGTCACCCGCGTCCACATGGGTTTGTCGGTATGCTCGATGCGAAGGCGGCCGTTGCCGCTGGTCTGCGGCAGGTCTGTTTCACCCGGAATCAGGCCGTTGGCCAGGTTGATCCCGGAAGCATCGCCTTCGAGCACGAAGGTGACCGCACGCGAGTCGGTGATGTCGAAGTGGCCCCGCCCCTCGAACGTGGCGCCGTTGACGTTGCCTGCCAGGTCCTCCAGCCAGACATCCTTCTTGCCGATGAGGGCGCGGCAGGTCATGCCGGAGATGTCATATCCCTCGAGCACACCGGTGAAGACGCCTTCGTAGACCAGCGAGTCGGGTCTTCCGCGCAGGGTGGCGTCGACATCGCCCTTGGCCTTGAAGCCCAGGCGCTGCCTGATCAGCGCCTCGATCTCGCGGATGTCGACGCCGCGCGCCGACACCGTCAGGTCGAGACTCTCGTCCCAACCGCGGCTGCCGCTCACCTTCACCGGGTTGCCGTTCAGGTTGCCGGTCAGGTTCCGGGCGTGAACACCCTTGTCATCCAGGCCCACTTCGCCGAACAGGCTGTCGAGGCGACTGCCGTGTGTCTGCCAGTCGACGGCGCAATCGCGCAACACCGCGCGTGTCACCGGACCGGCCTCCACGCTCCCGCGCCACGAAAGGTACGGGATACGCTCCTGCACGCGGCCCCCGGCATCCGCGAGTTCCAGGTATCCCAGGGAGACGAGCAGGTCGTCGATGATCAGGGTGGGCAGCTTAGGGGCGGTGACGGACTTCTTTTCCTTGTCGGACTTGCCCGAGTCGGTGTCCGCACGCACGAAGATCTCGGGGCGCCGCACTACGACACGGCGGAAGCGAGGAATGTCCGCCAGCGCCTCCTTGATCACGTAATCGACCTGGACCGTGTCGGCGGTCACCAGGACCTGGCCGCGGCCGCTGCCGGGCACGGTCAGCGAGACGCCGTACAGGTCCACGCCGTCAAGACCCCAGACGTGGAAGTCGCGCACGCGCAGGCCGCTGTCCTCAAGGCGGAGCAGATGTCGGCCGACCAGGTTCGACAACTGTGGCGCATACAGTTCCGTACGCCCGCCCAGGTAGATGAGCACGGCCAGGAACACCGCCCAGGCGGTCAGGACAGGCAGGCGTGCCGGGCGGCTCCAGTGCATCAGAACGGATACCCCACCGAGAAGTGCCAGACTGCCGAGGGATCCTTGTAATCCCGTGTCGCGCCCAGGTAGTCGCTCAGGTAGCGCGCACGCTTGAGCGGGAAGCCGACGTCGATCCGGACGGGGCCGAACGGCGTGTCGAAGCGCAGGCCGGTGCCCAGGCTGTAGCGGTAATCCCAGTCCTTGGTCGAACCGGAGTCGGTCGGGAGGCCCGGCTCGGAGGTGAGGCGAAACCCGCGCAATTGCAGGTCGCGCAACTCGGCCCAGACATTGCCGCCCTCGAAAAAGACGACGGTAGCCAGTCCCCACTTCCTGAGAACCGGCAGCGGCACGCGCCACTCGGCGTTCGTGAGCAGGAGGTAGTTGCCGCCGCGCGCCGGGTTATCCGGCAGGAGCACATCCGACGTGTAGTTGAGGTAGTTCAGTTCGTCCTCGTCGGAGACCTGCGGACCCAGCGAATTGTTCGCATAGCCCCGAACCGTCGAGGCACCGCCGGCGAAGAAGCGGTCGTCGTAAGGCACTCCGTCGGCGCCCTGGTCCAGCGAGGCGCCGTAGGTCCGCGTTCCGCCGACCTTGACGCGCAGGGCCAGCGTGCCCACCGGCATCTTCCGGTAGTCGTGCCAGGCCGCCGTCCACTTGAAGAAGTGGTAGTCGCCGCCGAGCAGGCCGCCGGCAAGCTGGGCCGTCAACACCGAGTAGATGCCGTCCGTCGGATGGAACAGGTCGTTGCGATGGTCAACGTACATCGCCCAGTTCAGCGAGCGCACGCGGCTGATCGAAGGATTGACGGCATTGAAGCTTGCCTGCGATTCCTCGGGTGCCTGCGGATGAATCTCCGGCTCGGTGACCTTGTAGCCGAGGGAGACGTTGTTCGTCACATACCGATTCGAGCGCCAGAACGTGCCGACGTTGGCGCCCCAGCCGAACAGGTTCAGCCCCGACTCGCCGCGCGTCTCGCGCGACAGGAACAACGTCGTGTCCAGGCTGTAGCGCCCGTCGCGAAGGCGCGGGTTCACGTACGAGACCTCGCCGCGGTAGTTGATCTGCCCCTGGTCGAAGCTGATCTGGCGCCCCACGACATCTTCAACGTTCCACGATCCCCGACCGCGTACCTGCACGCGACGGCCCGTGCCCCAGAGGTTGTTGTGGCCCCATGCCGCCAGCAGGCGCACGCGCTCCAGGCTCCCGACACCGACGCCCAGCTCGTAGTAGGCGGGGCGGCGTTCGATGACGTGCAGCGAAAGGTTGGCGGTGCCCGCGACCGTATCGGTGTGGATGGCATTGATGTTGACGTCGCGGTAGAGGCTCGTGCCCAGCAGGTTGCGGCGGGTGTCCTCCACCTTGCCCCAGCGCAGCGGATCGCCGGGCGCGACTTCCAGTTCACGCTGCACCAGCCGGTCGATCGTCAGGTTGTTGCCCGAAATGACGATCTCGTCGATGCGGTACGACTTGCCGATCACCACGCGATAGTTGAGGTCGGCCGCAAAGCCCGCGTCGTCCCCGAGGGGTTCGAGCGTCAGTTCCGGGTACACGGCGGCATCCAGGTAGGTCTCGTCGCGCAGCAGTTCCCGCAGGGTGTAGATGTCGGCGCCGAACGCGTTGAGGTCGGCCGGCGCGGGACTGCCCTCGCGCAGCGTGACCGCCGTGCGCAGGCGGGCCTCCGAGACCGGCTCGAAACCGGAAAATGTCAGCCGGCGGATGTAGGTGCGCCGGCCCTCCACCACCGAGATATGCAGGACGTCGCCGCCGCCACCGTCGACGGTGATCGAATCGACGCTCGTGACAACCTGGTGGAACCCGCGGTTGCGGTAGTAGTTCCTCAGCAACCGCACCTGCGTCTCGACCAGGTGCGGCTGGTAACGGGCGGCACGGAGCGGCCGCATCCAGCTGCCTTCCTGCAGGCGCATGATGCGCTTGAGCTGGTCGGTCGGGAAGGTGATGTTGCCGTTCAGCTCGACCCGGGAAAGCCGGTGCGTCTGCAACCCGAAATCGAGCTCGTCGTCGGCGCGGGCCGCCGCGGCCGGCAGCAGGCAGGCCAGCACAAGGATGGCGATCCGGAGCGCAACGGAGGATGGCGCCAAGAAGTAAGGCGCCAAGAAGCAAGGCGCCAAGGCTCGGTTCGCTGCCCGGAAGCAACACTGCACAATGCCGGCGGCGGCCCCTGCGGGCCTCCTGCCGGTGTTGGTCGATGTCGCCTCGCCGGCGCTGGCATCCACGATGGTCGCTCCGTCCGGGCGCCCGTCCGGAAATCCCGTGACAAGGAGGCGTCCCGATGTTATCCCCGACCACGCCCGAATGGTGGTCCCTGCTTCCTGACCCGGCAGCGCCATTGACGGCGATGCCCGCACCCGAGGTGATATCCGTGCCGCTGCCCGCGCTGCCGACTTCCCGGTGCACCACCGGCTTCTGCGCCGCGGTGCGCGCGGCGACGGCACTGGTCCTGGTCCTGACCATGCTCCTGGTCCTGCTGGCAGCCGCCGGTGGCTGCGCGCGGCGCGAGCGACCGCTGACGCCGCGCGACCTGACCGACGACGAGTCGGTCTACGTGACCCGCATCCTGGTTCTCGAACGCGTTCGCGCTGCCCTCGTCGACGACCCCGTCCGGGGCGCCGTACTGGGCGATTCGCTTACCGCCGCCTGGGGCGACAGCGCCCGGGCCCGCACGCTCGACCTGGCCCCGACCGACCCCGACCGCGCGGCGCTGGTCCACGAACTGCTGCTGCGCCTGCTCGCAGCGGAACAGGATTCGCTGCTGCGCCTCGGCGGTCGCCGCGCCATCGACGCGGCGTGGCCCGCACCCGCAGACAGTGTCCCGGGTGCAGGCTTTCCCGGCGCTTCCCGCGGTCGCGGCGACGACTGACGCCGGGACCGTTTCGCCCGCGCCCCGCGGCTCCTAGTGCCCGGTCACCTTCCACACGTCGAGCACGACCACGAAGGTCATGAACAGCAGCAGGATGATCAGCCCGACCTGCGTGGCGATCGCCTGCATCCGTTCGGGCACCGGCTTGCCGCCCCGCGCCACTTCAAGCAGCAGGAACAGCACGTGGCCGCCGTCGAGCACCGGGATGGGCATGAGGTTCAGCAGGAACAGGTTGATCGAGAAGAAGGCGACGAAGTACATCAGGTGCGAGAAGCTCCAGCGCAGCATCTCTCCCGCCGCCTGCCCGATGCGCAGCGGACCACCCACCGCGTCCAGCCCCAGCTTGCGCTTCACGAAATCGCCGAGCACGCCCAGAGTGACCTTGATGGTGTCCGACGTGCGCTGCCAACCCAGCTGGATCCCCTGCCCGAAGCCGACCTTGTCGTAGGAGAAGTACGGCTCCAGGAAAATGCGGCCCTTGTTCTCGCCCGGAGCCACTTCGGTCTGCTCGGGCGTGACCTGCCCGCTGAGCTGCCGGCCGTCGCGCTCCCAGACCACCTCGGTCGGCTCGGCCGGTCGTTCATTGATGATGCCGGCGATCTGGCTGAAGGCGGTCACCGTCTGCCCGTTGACCGAGACGATGATGTCACCTTCGCGAAGGCCCAGCTTGTCGGCCGGTCCACCCTTCTGCACCAGGCCGACCGTCGTGTTCCACGGCTCCAGCCCCACGTTCCAGCCACCCGCCTCGGTGGCGAAGGTCGGCTGCAGTTGCAGGACAACGATGGCTCCGTCGCGCTCGACGGTGACGGCTACCGGTGGCGTGGTGCTCGCCTGCCGATTGGCGGCAGGCACCACGGCGTCCTCGATGTCGCCCCAGTTGTCGACCGGCACGCCGGCGACGGCCGTGATGCGGTCGCCCACCAGGAAGCCGGCCGTCGCCGCCGGCGAGGCCTCGTGCACCTGGCCTACCCGGGTGAAGGGGATGTTCTGCAGGCCGTTCCCGAGCACCAGCCCGGTGTAGAGCACGAACGCGAGCACGAGGTTCGCCAACGGACCGGCGATGAACACCAGCAGGCGCTGCCACGCGGGCTTGCTGAAGAAATGGCGGTGCGGCGGGATGTGGTCGTCCTGGCCGGCGGCCTCGGCGTTGCCCTCCTGCGTGCCCAGCGGATACTTGCGTTCCTGCCAGGTGCCGGTGTCCTGGATCTCCTCCATCAACCCCTCGCCCGCCATCTTCACGTAGCCGCCGAACGGGATGGCCGACAGGGCGTACTCGGTCTCGCCCCAGCGCTTGCGCAGGAGCTTGGGACCGATGCCGATGGAGAACGTCTTGACATAGACGCCGAACAGCTTGCAGGTCAGGAAGTGGCCGAGTTCATGGACGATCACCACCAGCCCCAGCGTGACGAGGAAGGCGAAAATGGTGATCGGGAGTGTGCTGCTCAAGCGAACGACCTTAATGGCCGGCAGCGGCACGGGCGTCCACCTGGACGGCCGCCTCCGTGCGGGCCCGGGCATCGGCGTCCAGCGCCGCGGACAGGTCGAGGACCGGTCCGTGGGGCAGGCGCGCCAGTGTATCGGCAATGACGCCGGGGATGTCCACATAACGTAGACGCCCGGCCAGCAGGGCGGCCACCGCGATCTCGTTGGCCGCGTTCAGGACGACCGGGGCGGTGCCGCCGGCCACGCCGGCCTCGCGGGCCAGTTTCAGGCAGGGGAACCGACCAATGTCCGGGGCCTCGAACACCAGGGGGCCCACATCCAGCAAGTCTAGCCTGCCTCCGCCCAGCGGCCAATGGATTTCCCCGGCAATGGCATACTGCAACGGTATCCGCATGTCCGGAGTTCCCAACTGGGCCAGGAAAGCACCGTCGACGAACTCCACCAGCGAATGGACGATCGAACCCGGGTGCACCACGACGTCGATCAGGTCGTAGGCGAGCCCGAACAGGTAGTGGGCTTCGATGACCTCGAGACCCTTGTTCATCAGGGTGGCCGAATCGACTGTGATCTTGGGCCCCATGCGCCAGGTCGGATGCGCCAGGACCTGCTCCAGGGTGACCCGGGCAAGGTCCGCGGCCGGTGTCGTCCGGAACGGCCCGCCCGAGGCGGTCAGGACCAGGCGCGCCACCTCGGCCCGGTCGCGCCCCGAAAGGCACTGGGCGATGGCCGCGTGCTCCGAGTCGACGGGCAGCAGTTCGGCGCCTCCGGCGGCAACCGCGCGCGCCACCAGCTCGCCGCCCACCACCAGCGATTCCTTGTTGGCCAGGGCGATGCGCAACCCCCGCGCAGCGCCCGCCAGGGTGGGCTCGAGCCCGGCCGCCCCCACCAGGCCGTTGACCAGGCACGACGGCGACTCGGCCGCGTTCACCGCCTCGACCAGCCCGCGGGCGCCCGGCGCCAGCAGGCGACCTCTCCAGCCCGGCACGGCCGCGGCCCGTTCGCGGGCCGCCGGATCCCACACCGCGATGAGCGGCAGCGGTGCCTCGGGCTGGACGGCGGCGAGTTCCGCCAGGGCGGCCGCCAGGTCGTCCACGCGATCACGGCAGCTGACGGCCGCCACCTGCAGCCGCTCCGGATGGCGCCGCACCAGGTCGAGCGCCTGCACGCCGATGGAGCCGGTGGCCCCCAGCACGATCAGCCGCAGCGGCTCCGTCAGGGAAAGGCGCGGCTTCCGGTACGGATAGAGCGGTCCCGTCGCGGCGTCGGGCTTGCGTTCGGTGGACATGGACGGGCACCTCCCCGGGCCGGTGGGTCCTCAGAAGATGAACAGGCGGAAGTAGTAGTAGACCACGGGCGCCGTGAACAGCAGGGAATCGAATCGGTCGAGGATGCCGCCGTGGCCGGGCAGCAACGGCGCCGTGTCCTTGATGCCCACGTCGCGTTTGATCATCGACTCGACGAGGTCGCCGAGCTGGGCCGCCACACCGGCCACCACGCCCAGGACGGTCCCGGCCAGCGGCGTGACGAACGGCACCAGCGCGCGGGTGCAGATCCAGCCCACGAGCCCGGCCGCAACCAGCCCGCCCACGGCGCCCTCGACCGTCTTCTTCGGGCTGATGCGCGGCGCCAGGGGCCGGCGCCCGAAGGCGACGCTGCAGAGGTAGGCCCCGGTGTCGGTTGCCCAGACCAGGGCCGCAAGGAGGAACACCAGCCGGGCGCCGAGCGCCTCCTCCTGGCCCAGTGCGTGCGGGAGCTGCCGCAGCAGCACGAGGTGGCTCGCCAGCCAGCCCAGGTAGAGGATGCCGAAAACCGTGACGGCGATGTGCGCCAGCGACTGCGACATCTCGCGCCGCAGCAGCTCGCGCACCATGATCGCCAGCAGGCTGCCGGTCAGGATCAGGGGCACGGCCACGCCCTGCCGCCAGGCATACCAGGTCAGGGCCACGCTGCAGAAATAGGCCAGTGCCGCGAAAGGCTGGTAGCCCTTGGCGCGCAGCAGCTGCAAGAGCTCGCGCAGGCCGAGCACGACAATGAGGTCGACGAGCAAAAGGAAGAAGATACCGCCACGCAGCGTGATCGCATACAGGCACGGCACGCCGGCGACGATGACGAGCACGCGCGGAATCAGGCCCGCGTTCAGGAAGCGACGGACCGCGGGCGGACGCCCGGGTGCGTTCACGGTCGGACCTTCAGCAGCCGGCGCCAGCGGTCGGGATCGAGTGGCGGGGCCGCCTCGGCCGGCCCCTCGATGGGCGCCTGGCCGGCCAGGGCGCCGAAGCGGCGCTCGCGGCCCTGGAAATCGGCCACGGCCAGCGTCAGGTCGCGTCCCGAGAAGTCGGGCCACAGCACGGGCGAGATCAGCAACTCGGCGTAGGCACCCTGCCAGAGCAGGAAATTGCTCAGGCGCGCCTCGCCGCTGGTGCGGATGACGAGGTCGGGGTCGGGCAGGCCGGCCGTGTACAGCCCGCGCGCGAATTCGGCCTCCGTCACCTCGGACGGCGCCAGTTCACCCGCGGCCACGCGCTTGGCCAGTTCCACGGCCGCATGCAGGATCTCCTGCCTCCCGCCGTACGCCAGCGCCAGGTTCAGCACGAGCCCCGTATTGCCGGCCAGCGAATCGACGGCGTCGCGCAGTGCGGCCTGGGCACGGGCCGGCAGCTTGTCAACGGCGCCGCAGGTCACCAGGCGCACATTGCGCCGATGCAGTTCGTCGCGCTCGGCGCCCAGCGTTTCCTGCAGGAAATGCCAGAGCGCCTTCACCTCGGCCTCGGGCCGGTTGAAGTTCTCCTGGCTGAACGTGTAGAGCGTCAGCACCTCGACACCGAGGCGCCCGCAGGCATCGACGCAGCGGCGGACGGCATGGCGCCCGGCGCGATGTCCCGCCACGCGCGGCAGGCAGCGCCGCCGCGCCCAGCGACCGTTGCCGTCCATGATGACGGCGATATGACGCGGCACGCACCCGCGCGCGCGCACCGCCTCGAGCAGCGCGCCGTCGTCCAGGCGCCTGAGCGCCTCCATGTGCTGGCTTCCGGACACCCGCTACAGCTCCGTGATCTCTTTCTGCTTGGCCTCGGTCACCGCGTCGATGGTGGCGCAGTACTTGTCGGTCAGCTTCTGGATCTCGTCGCGGTCCTTGTGGGCCTCGTCCTCGGTGATGTCGCTGTCCTTCAGTTCCTTCTTCAGCACGTCGTTGGCTTCCTGGCGCGCGCGCCGCACCGCGATCTTGCCTTCCTCGCCGCAGTCTCGCGCCTGCTTGGCCAGTTCCTTGCGCCGGTCGCCCGTCAGTTCCGGGACGTGCAGGCGGATCATCATGCCGTCGCTGGACGGGTTCAGGCCGAGGTTGCTGGCCTGGATGGCACGCTCGATGGCGTTGATGGCCGCGCGGTCGAACGGCTTGACGGCCAGCATGCGCGGCTCGGGAACGGCGATGGACGCCAGCTGGATCAACGGCGTCAGCGCACCGTAGTAGTCGACCTTGACGCCATCGAGGATGGACGGCGATGCCTTGCCGGTGCGGATGCGATGCAGGCGCTGTTTGACGCCATCGACCGCCTCTTCCATGGCCAGTTCCGCGTTTTCCTTCACTTCGGCGCTCATGACTGCGTCTCCTTGCGGATCCAGGTTCCCTGCTGGCGACCCTCGATCACCGCGACAAGGCTGCCGGGGTCGGTGATGTCGAACACGAACATGGGCAGGCCCTGCTCGGCGCAGAGCGTGACCGCCGTGAGGTCCATGACCTCGAGGCGACGTGCGACCACCTCGTCGTAGGTGAGATGGTCGAACCGGACGGCATCCTTGTACTTGTGCGGGTCCTTGTCGTAGATGCCGTCCACCTGCGTGCCCTTCAGCAACGCATCGGCGCTGATCTCGAGGGCGCGCAGCGCAGCCGCCGAGTCGGTGGTGAAGTACGGATTGCCGGTGCCGCCCGCGAAGATCAGGACATGCCCGCGCTGCAGGTAGCCGATCGCCTCGTCGCGCGCGAAGGAGCGGGTCAGCGGGCGCACCTCGCGCGGGCTGAGGATCTGGCTCTGCAGGCCCTCGCCACGCAGGTAGTCGCGGATGATGGCGCCGTTCATGATCGTGGCCAGCATGCCCACGTTGTCGGCCGTCACCCGGTCAACGATCTCGAGGTTGGCCGAACGCGCACGGAACAGGTTGCCGGCGCCGACGACGATACCGACCTGGACATCCATCTGGGTGACCTGGGCGATGGCCTGCGCCAGCTGGCTGAGCTTGGCGTGGCTGTACTGTTCGCCGTCGCCCATGAGGGCTTCGCCACTGAGTTTGAGCAGGACCCGCGTGAATTTCACCGGAGGGCACCTTTCTGGCGGGAGCCGGTCGCGCCTGCCCGGGCGGAGGCGCTGACGGCGCGCCGGCGGCGACCGTCGTGGCCGCTGCCGCGCGAAAAAAAAAGCCCGGGCGACGGGGCCCGGGCTCAAGAGGCGACGGGCTAACCGCCGATTTCGAAGCGCGCGAAGCGCTTGATCTGCATATTCTCGCCAAGGGCGCCGATGACCGACTTGAGGTAGTCCTCGATGGTCATGTCCGGATCCTTGACGTACTTCTGCTCGAGCAGGGCCACGTCACTGTAGTACTTATCCACCTTGCCGACAACAATCTTGTCGATCATGGCTTCGGGCTTGCCCTGTTCCCGCATCTGGGCGGCGTAGATCTCTTTTTCCTTCTCGACCAGCGTCCCGTCGACCTCGTCGCGCGACACGGCCACGGGACGCGCCGCGGCGATGTGCATCGCCAGGTTGTGCACGAACTCCTGGAAGGCCTCGGTCCGGGCCACGAAGTCGGTCTCGCAGGCCACTTCGACCAGCACGCCGACCTTGCCGCCCATGTGGATGTAGCTGCCCACGATGCCCTGGCTCGTGGCGCGGCCTTCCTTCTTGGAGGCCGAGGCGATGCCCTTCTTGCGAAGGTACTCGCCGGCCTTCTCCATGTCACCTTCGCACTCGGCCAGGGCCTTCTTGCAATCCATCATGCCGCAGCCTGTGGCTTCGCGGAGTTCCTTGACCAGCTTGGCGTTGATTTCCATGACTCCTCCAGTGCCCTCTTCGGCAGTACGTTTCGTCAGTTGGCGCCGGCCGGGGCCTCGTCGCCGGTGGCGGCGGGGCGGGCGGGCGTCTCGATGCGCAGGGCCTCGGCGTCCAGCGTGGCGCTGGCCACGTTGTCCTTCGTCGCGGCGGCCATGTTCACGGCGCGGTCGCGGCCTTCGGCGCCCATGCGGCGCCCCTCCTCGATCGACTCGGCCACGGTGCGCGTGAAGAGCAGGATCGAGCGGATGGCGTCGTCGTTGCCCGGGATCGGGTAGCGCACGAGCGTGGGGTCGCAATTCGTATCGACGATGCCGATGACCGGGATGCCCAGCTTGTTGGCTTCGCGCACGGCGGTCTCTTCCTCGGCCGTGTCGACCACGAAGACGGCGTCCGGCAGCTTCTTCATCTTGCGGATGCCGCCGAGGTTCGTGTTCAGCTTCTCGTACTGGCGGCTGAACTCGAGCTGTTCCTTCTTCGAGAAGTTCTCCATGCGGCCGTCGCGCATCATGGCCTCGATCTCCTCGAGCTTCTGCACGCTCTTGTAGATCGTCTGCCAGTTGGTCAGCATGCCGCCGAGCCAGCGCTCGGTCACGTAGGGCATGTCCACGCGGTCGGCCATATCCTTGATGGCGATCTTCGCCTGCTTCTTGGTACCGACGAACAGGACGGTGCCGCCCTTGGCGCCCACCGTGTGCAGGAAGTCGCGGGCCTGGTTCAGGGCGCGCAGCGTGCGCTGCAGGTCGATGATGTAGATGCCGCCCCGCGCGATGAAAATGTAGGGCTTCATCTTGGGGTTCCACTTGCGGGTCTGGTGCCCGAAATGGACGCCCGCCTCGAGCAGGTCCCTCAGTCCGACGTTAGCCATGATCGCCTCCCGGCAGGTCAGGTTGTTCCTCCCCGGCTTTCACCGGAACGGGGCAAGCACCGCGGGACATGTCCCGTGATGCCACCGGCCCCGTTCCTCCGGCCGGGTGTGTGATGCGATCCGGCGGTCCGCGCGAGGCGGCCGCCGGATCGTTGGTTCCAGCGCAGGATCGCGGTCTGATCCCGAAGGATCAGGGACCAGACGGCCGCGACTAGCGCTTGGAGAACTGGAAGCGCTTGCGGGCGCCCGGCTGGCCGTACTTCTTGCGCTCGACCATGCGGGAGTCGCGGGTCAGGTAGCCACCGCGGCGCATCGGCGAACGGTAGTCTTCGTTGGCCACGACCAGCGCGCGGGCCAGGCCGTGGCGCAGTGCGCCGGCCTGACCGCTGATGCCGCCGCCCTTGACGGTGCACCAGACGTCGAAGTCGCCCTGCAGGCCGAGCGTCACCAGCGGGCGCAGCGCCTGCTCGCGGACGGCCTCACCGAAGTACTCTTCCACGGCGCGGTCGTTGACCCGCACCTTGCCGGTGCCCTGCGTCAGCCACACCCGGGCCACGGCGGTCTTGCGGCGGCCTGTGGCGTAATACCGTTCTTCCAACTCGCGCTCCTTGGTCGTGTCGTTGCGGCCGGTCCAGCCGTCCGCGGTTGCCTGCGTTCGAACCCGGTTCATCCCCAGCCCGCGTGAGCGGGAACTAGAGCGTAATCGACTTCGGCTGCTGCGCCGTGTGCGGATGCGTCGCGTCCGCGTACACGCGCAGGTTCGTCAGCTGCGCCCGGCCCAGCTTGGTCTTGGGCAGCATGCCCTTGACGGCGCGCATGATGACTTCTTCCGGACGGCCGGCAGCCACCAGCTTGCTGACCGGCGTGAAACGCTGGCCGCTGGGATACCCCGTGTGGTGGATGTAGATCTTCTTGTCCGCCTTGAGCCCGGTCAACTTGACCTGGGCGGCGTTCAGGACGATCACGTTGTCCCCCATGTCCAGATTGGGAGTGAACGTGGGCTTGTGCTTGCCGCGCAGGAAGGTCGCGACCTGGGTCGCCAGGCGGCCCAGGGGGATATCCTTGGCGTCGACCACGAGCCAGTCCTTGGCGATCTCGCCCGCTTTCATGCTGTACGTACTCACGAGGCTTCTCCTCAACTTGTCCGGAATGGTGCGCGCAGGGGTCCCGTACCGGGATACACCCGCCGCGCACGCGTCGACGCCTTCGCGTCACCCATGACAGTGAACCGCGTAAACTGTTGCCATGCAAGCAGAAAGGTGTATGGCCGATGCGCGCCGGAGCACCCTCTGGACCGAAAACAACAGGTAAATCCGGTCGCTGCAGGCCCGCTAACTTAGCATTCGGCATAGGGTCTGTCAAGACGGAGGGTCGGTGCCCTCACCTCGGCCCGAACACGGCCAGGCTCTGCTCGAAGGGTGGCCGCAGGATGCCGTGCTCGGTGATGAAGGCCGTCACCAGTGCGGCCGGCGTGACATCGAAGGCCGGGTTCCAGGCCCCGACCCCGTCCGGGGCCGTGCGCAGCCCGCCGAAGGCCAGGACCTCGGCGGCGGACCGCTGCTCGATGACGATGCCGCTGCCGTCGGGCATGGCCGGGTCGAAGGTCGAGCCCGGGGCCGCCACGTAGAACGGGACGTCGTGGCGGTCGGCCAGGACGGCCAGCGGGTAGGTGCCGATCTTGTTCGCGGTGTCGCCGTTGGCGGCGATGCGGTCGGCGCCGGTGATGACGGCGTCGATCCCGCCGCGGCGGAGCAGCGACCCGGCCGCGCCCTCGCAGAGGACCGTGACCTCGAAACCCTGGTCGGCCAGCTCCCAGGCCGTCAGGCGCGCGCCCTGCAACAGAGGGCGCGTCTCGTCCGCGAACACGCGCACCACCTTGCCGGCCTCGCGTGCCGCGTAGATGACGCCGAGCGCCGTGCCGTAGCCCCCGGTCGCCAGGCCGCCGGCATTGCAATGCGTGAGCACCGTGGCGCAGTCGGGCAGCAGGGCGGCCCCGGCCTGTCCCAGACGGCGGCACATCGCGATATCCTCTTCATGCACGCGGCGGGCCTCGGCGAGCAATCCTTCGGCAACCGCCCGCGGCCCGCCCGCGGCCAGGTGCCCGGCGCAGGCGGCCAGGCGGTCCAGAGCCCAGAACAGGTTGACCGCCGTCGGCCTCGTGGCGGCCAGGTGCCGCCGTGCCTGCTCCACCGCCGCGAGCGTCCCGGCGGCATCCAGTCCGTCACGGACCGCCTGCCGGGCGGCCAGGGCCAGCCCGTAGGCCGCGGCGACGCCGATGGCCGGCGCCCCGCGCACCGCCAGTCGCGAGATGGCCTCGCCCAGTTCGGGAACCGTGGCGCAGGTCAGGAACACGGTCTGCCCGGGCAGGAGCGTCTGGTCGAGTACGACAACACGGTCGTCCTGCCACTGCACGACCGGGAAGGGGAACGGCAACGAGGTCATGATGCCCTTTCAGCCGGATCGAGCGGCGCGCAGCCGAGCGCCTGCGCAAGCAGGAGCCCGAGCCGGGCCAGCGGCAATCCCATCACGTTGAAGTAACAGCCCTCGACCCGCCGCACCATCATCGCGCCGTAACCCTGGATGCCGTAGGCCCCGGCCTTGTCCATGGGTTCGCCCGTGGCGATGTAGCGCTCGATGGCCGCCGCGGTCAGCGGCAGGAACTCGACTTCGGTCGACTCGGCCGCGCCCAGGTCGATCTCCATCGCACCCGGGGCGGCTCCCATGGTCCGCAGGGCGATCGCGGTGATGACGGTGTGCCGCCGGCCCGACAGGCGGCCGAGCAGGCGCGCGGCGTCGGCCTGGTCGCGCGGCTTCTCGAGCACATCGCCGTCCACGACCACGATCGTGTCGGCGCCCAGGACCAGGCGACCCGGCAGGCGCGCGGCCACGTCGGCGGCCTTCACGCGCGCCAGCTCCTGCGCATAGGCGACCGGCGTGGCGCCGGCCGAGGCCAGGTGGGCCGCCATGCCGGCCTCGACCTCGCCCGGGCGCTCGACCACGAACGGCAGGCCGGCCAGCTGCAGCAGTTCGGCGCGACGCGGCGACTGCGAGGCCAGCACGAGCACCTGACCCGCGGGCCAGTCCACGAACGGCGTCACGCATGGCGTCACGAACGCTGGCCCGCTCACGCTTCGTCTCCTCCTGCCAGCTCCGATTCCGCTGCGCGGCCGGGGGCCTCGCGATCGATGACCACCGTCACCGGCCCCTCGTTGGCCAGTTCCAGGCGCATCATGGCGCCGAACTCGCCCTCGCTGACCTGCGGCCACTGCCGGCGCAGGAGCCCGCTGAAGCGCTCGTACATGGCCTCGGCCGCAGCCGGCGACGCCGAGCCGGTGAAGTTGGGCCGGTTGCCCTTGCGGCAATCGCCGTACAGCGTGAACTGGCTGACCAGCAGGATGGCGCCGCCGACGTCGCGCAGCGAGAGGTTCATCTTCCCCGCATCGTCCTCGAAAATGCGCAGCGACGGCAGCTTGCGCGCCATCCACTCCATCTCCAGGTCCGTATCGGTGGGCGCGAATGCCGCCAGCACGACCAGGCCGCGCTCGATGGCGCCGATCCCGCGGCCATCGACGGTGACGCGGGCAGGCCCGCTCCGCTGGATCACGCAGCGCATCGCGCCCCCTGCGGCTCAGGCATGGTGGCCCCCGCCGAGCTGATAGCGCTCGACACCCTGAACACCGGGCACCTTCAAAACGGACTTGAGGATCTTCTCGAGGTTGTTCAGGTTGCGCACCTCGATGACCAGCGTCACGCGCGCCAGGTCGTCCTCGGACGAGAACTCGCCGCTGGCGATGTTCGTGTTCGTCAGGCTCAGCGAATTGCTGATGTCCTTCAGCAGGTTGTTGCGGTCATTCGCGGTGATGATGAGCTTCACCATGAACGTCTGGTCGGGCGCGGTGTCCCAGACCACGTCGATGAGGCGATCGGGGCCCAGGTTGGGGTCGCCCAGGTTGCTGCAGCCCGCGCGATGCACGGAAACGCCGCGGCCACGGGTGATCACGCCGACGATGCCGTCGCCGGGAATGGGCTGGCAACAGCGCGCATAGCTGACCATCAGGTTGTCGACGCCGGCAACGCGCACGCCGGTGGTCGACCGGCGCCGCAGCGTGTCGACCAGGTCGCGACCCTTGTGCAGCACCTTCTCGGCCGCCGATTCCTGCCGCGGCGTCACGCGGGCCGAGACCTTGCCCGGGGTGACCTCGCCGTTGCCGACGGCGGCCAGCAGCTTGTCGAGCTCGCCGAAGCCCATCTGCTGCGCAACCTCGACCAGCTCATCGACCTTCAGGTTGACCTTCGCGCGGCGCAGTTCGCGTTCCATGATTTCGCGGCCCAGCCGCACGCTCTCGTCGAACTGCGAGGACTTCAGCCAGCGCCTGAGATGGTGCTTGGCGCGGCTGGTCTTCACCACTTCGAGCCAGCTGGCGCTCGGCGCCGGCGTCTTGCTCATCAGGATCTCGACCGTATCGCCGTTCTGCAGCTCGTGCCGCAACGTGACGATGCGCCCGTTCACCTTGGCGCCGATGCAACGGAAGCCCACCTCGGAGTGGATGCGGAAGGCGAAGTCGAGCGGGTTGGCGCCGCGCGGCAACTGGAAGACATCGCCGCCGGGGCTCAGCACGAAGACCTCGTCGCGGAAGAAGTCGACCTTCACGTTCTCCATGAACTCGCGGGGATCGTCGACGTCCTCCTCCCATTCCATCAGCTGGCGCAGCCACTTGACCATGTCGGCGAGGTCGGCCTTGATGCCGCCGCCCTCCTTGTAGCGCCAGTGCGCGGCGATGCCCAGCTCGCACCGCTCGTGCATCTCCTCGGTGCGGATCTGAACCTCGATGTACTTGCCGCCCGGCACACGCACCGTCGAATGGATGCTCTGGTAGCCGTTGGGCTTCGGCGTGGCGATGTAGTCCTTGATGCGGTCGGCCAGCGGCGGGTAGTTGCTGTGCAGGATGCCCAGCGCGTGATAGCAGTCCGCCTTCGTGCCGACGACGACGCGCAGCGCCAACAGGTCGAAGACCCGGTCCAGGCCGATGTCCTGCGCCTTCATCTTGCGGTAGATCGAGTAGAAATGCTTGGCGCGGCCGGAAATCTGGCATTCGATGCCGGCCTCGCCCAGCTGCGTGCGCAGCGGCTCGACGATCTTCTCGATCAGCCGCTCACGCTCGGCGCGCGTCTGGTGGATGCCGGCTTCGACCTCGAAGTAGCGCTCGGGCTGCAGGACCTTGAAGGCCAGGTCCTCGAGCTCCCACTTGATCTTGGCGATGCCGAAGCGGTTGGCGAGCGGCGCGTAGACATCCATCGTCTCCTGCGCGATGTCGATCTGGCGATCGGGCGGCAGGAACGAGATAGTCCGCATGTTGTGGAGTCGGTCGGCCAGCTTGATGAGCACCGTGCGCGGGTCCTGCGCGATGGCCAGCACGAGCTTGCGGTAGGTCTCGGCCTTGCGCGCGTCGGCACTCACGGCCCTGATGCCGCTCATCTTGGTGACGCCGTCGACCATGTGGGCGACGTCCTTGCCGAACCGCTGGCGGATGTCCTCGAGCTCGTAGTCGGTGTCCTCGACCACGTCGTGGACCATGGCCGCGATCAGCGTGTCCACGTCCAGTCGCAGGTCGGCCAGGATGCTCGCCACCGTCAGGGCGTGCACGAAATAGGGCTGGCCGCTGCGCCGGAGCTGGCCTTCATGGGCGGACATCGCGAAGCGGAACCCGAACCAGAGCTTGTCCTCGTCGGCCTGCGGGTTGTAGACGCGCACCCGCGCCCACAGGTCCTCCATCATGGCCTGGAAATCGATGGCTTTCGGTTCCGAGGTGCTCATGACGCACCAGCCGGGCGGATGTCCACCAGCAACTGCTGCACCGGGTCGTAGGCGCCGCCGCGCGGGCGGAACGTGCTGCGCGTGAGCTGGAACAGGATGTCCCAGTCGCGCTCCTGCCAGGGAATGCCGGCCACGCCCCCGTTGTTGCCGCCGCCGGGAATCGGACCGTCGTCGCGCCGGCGCCAGGCCTCGCCGCAGCCGAAGGCCAGGAACTCGCGCCCCAGCGCCGGTTCGCCGTTGCCGTTCGCGTGCGCCGGGCCGCGGAAGCGGAACCTGAGATGCAGGCCTCCGCTGAGGGTTGTCGGCGGCGCGTGCAGCCGCAGCCCGCGGCTGCGGAAGACCGGCTTGCGGTTGCCGGAGCCGAACGGTTCCAGATTCTCCAGGTCCTGCACCAGCGCGGCGACATCGCGCATGCTCATCTGCGCCAGGTCCAGGTCGAGGTCGTAGGACTCGGGCACCGGCCCGGACTGCGGTTCCTCGCGCAGCGCCGCCAGGAACGCCTCGCGGAAGGCGTCGACGTCGCGCGCACGCAGCGTCATCCCGGCCGCCTGCGCATGGCCGCCGTGGCGCACCAGCAGGTGCGCGCAACGATCGAGGACCACCTTCACGTCGATATCGGGCACGCTGCGCGCCGAGCCGCGCGCCTCGTCGCCCTCGATCGAGATCAGCACCACCGGCAACTGGTACTGCTCGACGAGCCGCGCCGCGCCGATCCCGATGATCCCCTTGTGCCATTCCGACGAGGCCAGCACCAGCCCCGGGTCGCCGCGCAGCACGAACGGCAGCGCGGCCGCGATGGCTTCATCCTTCAGGCGCGCGTCCTGTTCCTTGCGGCGGCTGTTGGTGCGATCCGCTTCCTCGGCCAGCGTGCGCGCCACGTTCGGGTCGCGCGTCAACAGGAGTTCGAGCGCCGACATCACGCGCCCGATGCGACCGCAGGCGTTGATGCGCGGCGCCAGCTGGTAGGCGAAGTCGCCCGTGGTCACCGGGAACCCGCGGTCGAGCCCGGCCACCGAAAGCAGGGCAGCCAGGCCGGGGCGGATCGAGGTGCGGTCGTTGAAGCGTTCCAGGCCCTTCTTGACGAGGATGCGGTTCTCGCCCACGAGCGCCATCTGGTCGGCGACCAGGCCCATCGCCACCAGGTCGAGCACCGAGGTCAGGAACTCGTCGGGCAGGCTGGCCGGATCCGCCTGGCGCAGCGCCTGGGCCAGCTTGAAGGCCACGGCGACACCGCACAGGTCCGGATTCGGATAGGCGGCGCCATCGCGGCGCGGGTTGACCAGCGCCGTGGCGCGCGGCCTCTCTTCGAAGATGTGGTGGTCCAGCACGATGACATCGAGCCCGAGGTCGCGGGCCAGCCCGATCTCGGCCAGGGCGGCCGAGCCCGTGTCGACGGTGACCAGCAGCGTGACGCCGCGGTCGGCCCATTCACGCACCATGCGGCCGGCTACGCCGTACCCGTCGGTGGCGCGGTCGGGGATGAAGGCGGGCTCGCAACGCATTTGGGAGCCGTCGACCGTCAGCGCGCAGAACGTCTCGTAGAGCAGGGCGCTGCCGGTGATGCCGTCGACATCGAAGTCGCCGTGCACGGCCACGCGTTCGCCGTCGCGGGCGGCCTGGCGCACGCGCTCGACGGCGTGGTCCATCTCGGCCAGTTCGAACGGATCATGCAACTGGTCGAGCGACGGGTAGAAGAACCCCTCGAGGGCATGCGTACCGGTCACCCCACGAGCGGCCAGCACGCGCAGCAGGCAATCGGAAACCGGAACATCCAGGGGAACCTTGCGGCGCATGGCTGCGAGAACCGTCTCGTCGACGGGCACACCACGACGCCACGGCCGGCCGGTGAACATGCCGACCGGCTGGTCCGGATCCTGGGATTCGTTCCGTGGGTGACCCACGCCTGCTCGCTTCCTGCCCGGCCGCCTGGCGGCAGCCGACCCTGGCCCGTTTGCAGACGGGACCGTTGCGTTCAGACGTGAGAAGCCGGTCGTAAGCCGAGTTCTGTTGCCGCGCGTCCCTTGCGGGACCCGCGACGGCAGTCATGTATCTCGGACCGCCGTTGCCGACGGTCTCCAGCGACCTACCCGGGAGTGCTAACGAGACGGGCCGTCTCATCCTCCCCTATTTGGTCTTGCTCCGGGTGGGGTTTGCCCTGCCACTTCCGTCACCGGAAGCGCGGTGAGCTCTTACCTCGCCGTTTCACCCTTACCAGCACTTGCGCACTGGCGGTTTATTTTCTGTGGCACTTTCCGTGGGATCACTCCCCCTGGCCGTTAACCAGCACCCTGCCCTGCGGAGCTCGGACTTTCCTCGGACCTCCCGTATCACAGGATTCGGGAGGTACGCGACTACCTCCCCGGCTTCTCACGCTGTCAAGGATAACGCGCCAAAGCGGAGTTGTCACCGGGGTTTTCGGCGGTGGTCCGGATGCGGCGCTACCGGGCGGAGCAGCGCTCAGGCCGGTTCATCGAGCGCCTGGTTGGCCAGGGCGTCGGCGTGGGCGTTCTGCTCGCGGCGCAGGTGCGTGACCTCGAACTCCGCCAGGCCACGGGTGATGAAGACGACCTGCTGGTAGAGCGGGCGCAATTCCGGGCTCTTGACCCGGTACACCCCCAGCAGCTGCCGGGCGATCAGCTCACTGTCCATCTTCAGGTGCACCCGCTTGATGCCCCATTTCTGGCAGAATTCGAGCGCTGTGACCACAGCCCGGTATTCGGCCACATTGTTGGTGGCCCTTCCGATGGCCTCACGGTGCTGGGCCAGCGCCTCGCCGTCCTTCCGACGGAACACGATGCCGATCGCAGCCGGCCCGGGGTTCCCGCGGCTGGCGCCGTCAGTGAAGATCTCGAGCACCGGGCGGCCCCGCGTGGGCAGGGGGACTGCGGCTGAGGGTCAGCGCCGCCGGAAGGGGGGGCCAGCCGGCTCCCTCGTGTCCGGCAGGGGACACGGGCGTTTCATCGACCGCGTCGAAGGGCTCCGGTGCGGACGCCTGCAGGCGGTCGTTCAAGGCCGGCCCTTCGGCCGCGAACTCTTCCGGTTCGTGCTCGGCCTGCAGCTCGCGACGCCAGATCGCCAGGCGACGGCGCAGCTCGCGCACCGACAGGCCGCACTCGCGGGCCAGGGTACGCAGGTCACCGCTGCGCTCGAGGGCGCGCAACAGGTCGGTCAGGGTCTGCGGGTCGTTACCGCTCATCACGAATCCCCCGTCAAACATCTAGATGACCGCGCGCCCGCAGCCCGGACACCGGACCAGGGAACGACGGCGTTCCACTTCGCCGACCAGCACCGCGGGAAGCTGCCCGAAACAACCGCCGCAGGCACCGGAACGCACCGGCGCCACCGACTGGTCTCCGCGCGCCTGCAGGCGCCGCAAGTGGCGCGCCAGGTCTTCCGGCAGCAACCCCAGCAACCGGACCATCTCCTGCTCGCCGGCGGCAAGCGCGGCCGCGCCGCGATCGGCGGCCTCGGCCAGGCCGGACAATTCGGTGCGCGAACGCGCGGACTGGCGTCCGGCATCGGAATCGGCCTCGTCGACGGCGGCCTCCGCAGCCTCCAGCGTCCCGAGCAGCCCCAGGGCCTCCGCCTCCAGCGACTGCTTTCGCCGCTCGAGCGTCTCCACTTCCAGGCGCACCGCCACAGCCTGCCGGGCGTCGGCCACCGCAGCCAGGCGCTCCTGTCGCGAGGCGATGCCCAGTTCGACCTCGCGCAGTTCGCGATCCAGGCGCCGCAGGACGGCGTTCGCCTCATCGACCGCGTGCCGCGCCGCATCGGCATCGGCAGCCAGTTCACGGCCCAGCGCCCCGAGATGGTCGTCGCGGCGCGTGTGCCTGGCGCGGGCATCGCGCGCCGCGGCCAGCCGCTCTTCCAGCGCCAGCACTTCCGCCAGGATCGCGTAGACGACCTTAAGGTCCATGGCTTCCCCCCGGTCGCGCTGCCCGCAGTCCGTCCATCGCACGCAACCCGCGGCACCCATCATACAACGGGAATCGCGCGTCGCCGGATTCAAAACCGGATGGCCAAAAAAAACAGGTGCCGCAGCACCTGGTTCGCCTGTTCGCGATGTTCCTGCCAGAGTGCGACTTACGGATGGTGGGCGATACAGGACTTGAACCTGTGACCTCTCGCGTGTGAGGCGAGCGCTCTAGCCAGCTGAGCTAATCGCCCATCCGTAATCGCAAATTGTACCCATTCGAACCGTCTGCCAATTCGAACCGGTCGCCGCCGCGGCGCGACCCGGTCCGGGCCCGCGCGGCAGGCGTCACCGCCTCGCGTTGGAGACTGGTGGGCCTACCTGGAGTCGAACCAGGGACCGGCCGGTTATGAGCCGGCTGCTCTAACCAGTTGAGCTATAGGCCCAGCACCGGGACGCGGAAGATAGGCGATCACCCCGTGACGGTCAACCCGAATTCGGGCCCACCCGCCGGGTGCGCTCAGACCATCTCGCCGTAGCCCTTGAGCTTGCGGGCGCGGCTCGGGTGCCTCAGCTTGCGCAGCGCCTTCGCCTCGATCTGCCGCACGCGCTCGCGGGTCACCTTGAAGATGGTGCCCACTTCCTCCAGCGTGCGCGGCGTGCCGTCGCCGAGGCCGAACCGCAGGCGGATGACCTTCTCTTCGCGCCGCGTCAGCGTGCTCAGCACGCGCTGCAACTGGTCCTTGAGCATGCTCTGCGCGGCCTGGCGCGCCGGCGAGGGCGCGCTGTCGTCCTCGATGAAGTCGCTGAGGTTGCTGTCCTCGTCCTCGCCGATCGGGCGGTCGAGGCTCACGGGCTCGAGGCTCGCCTGCAGCACGCCCTGCACCTTCTCGATCGGCATCTCGAGGAAGGCCGCCACTTCCTCGGGCTTCGGGTCGCGCCCGAGTTCCTGCAGCAGCTGCCGGTTCGCGCGGTTGACCTTGTTGATCGCTTCGATCATGTGCACGGGCACGCGGATGGTGCGCGCCTGGTCGGCGATCGCGCGGGTGATCGCCTGCCGGATCCACCACGTGGCGTACGTCGAGAACTTGTAGCCCTTGCGGTAGTCGAACTTCTCCACGGCGCGCATCAGGCCGCTGTTGCCCTCCTGGATCAGGTCCAGGAATTCGAGCCCGCGGTTGGTGTAGCGCTTGGCGATGGAGATCACGAGCCGCACGTTGGCCTCGATCATTTCCTTCTGGGCCGCGTCGACCTGCTGCTTGCCGACCGAGATCTGCGTGCCGATGCGGTGCAGTTCCTCGGCGCTCAGGCCGATCTCGCGCTCGATGTCCTGGATCCGCTTGCGGTGCGCGCGCACGGTCTTGACGGCTTCCTGCAGGGTCTCCAGCGACTCGGGCGTCATTCCCGGCTTCTTGAGGGCAAGGGCCATGTCGGTGCTGTTGTAGCCGACGGCCTCCTCCACGCGCGTGATGCGGGCGTAGAGATCCTCGACCTTGCCGTGCACGAGCAACAGCTTCTGCGCCAGCTGTTCGACCTGCGAAGGCGCGAGCTGCAACGCCAGGAACGACTCGACGATCTTCTTCTCGCGGGCCTGCACCATGCGCAGCAGCGTCGCGGCGCGCGGGCCGTCGGTGACGCCTTCCATCTCGGTGCGCGCCTCGGCCAGTTCCTTCTGCAGCTTCTCGATGGCGTCGATCGACTTGAGGAGGCGCTTGCCTTCCTTCTCGGCCGAGAGGTGCACGTTCCAGGTGCTCGTATCCTGCTGCACGACCTCGTCGACATGCACCGACTGGGCCAGCAGCTGGTTGGCCGTCTGGCGCAGCTCGCGCAGCGAATGGCGGCTGCGCAGTGTCGCCTCGATGATCGCCAGGCGCCCGTCCTCCATGCGACGGGCCAGGTTCACCTCGCCCTGGCGCGTGAGCAGGGGCACGCGCCCCATCTCGCGCAGGTACATGCGCACCGGGTCGTCATACTTGACGTTGGTGCGGCTGACCTTGCGGGCGGCAGCGACCTTCTTCTGTTCCTTCTTCTTGCGACGGGAGAGTTTGGCGTGCGCGTCCTCGTCGGAATCGAAATACTCGATCTGGAGTTCGCCGAGCTTCTCGTAGATGCGCTCGAGCTCCTCGACCGAGAAATCGTTCCCCAGGAGGTTGTTGATGTCATCGAGCAGGATGTAGCCGCCCTTGGCGGTGGCTTCCCGGCGGATGGTCTCGATGATGGCTTCGAAGCGTTTGCTATCCATGCGCCGGTCCTGCTCCCGTGTCCGTGGTGACCGGATCATTGCCCGGAGGCGCGGGCGTCCCGCCCGAGCCGTACCAGACAGTCTGTGACCACCCTGACATGATCGGTGTGGGCGGGGATGTCGTCGCGGTCGAGCAGGCGACTCACATAGCCGCGATAACCCGCATCCCCCACGCCGTTCCAGCGCGACAACACCCACTCCCGGACGTCCGCCGTCGAGGCCGGACCCAGAGACCAGGCACGAAACTCCGCGGCCAGGGTGGCGGCCGCCGGTTCGAGCCCGGGCAGATCTCCCGCGGAAGCCACTTCGCGGGCCGCCGCTCCTGATTCGTCACGCAGCGCATGCGCCAGCATATCGGCCGCGATGCGCTCCACCTGCACCGGCACCATCGAGCGCCTGACGCGCGGGCCGCGTGCGCGCGCCGGCCGGTCGATGCCGGACGCGTCGACGCCGGACGCTTCGCCGCCGTCGCCACTGCCGGTCGCCGTCGCCGCATCGACCGTCGATGCCGGGGCGGTCGCGCCGCCGCTACGGTACTTGCCGTCGCGCTGGCCGCTGTCTCCCGGCCCGGGCGCGGGCAGCGAGTTCCGCAGCACGTCGCGCTCGAGGCCGACACGTCGGCCGCTTCCTGCAGCACGTATTCGCGCCGCAGCGGATCCTCGATCCCGGCCACCGTCGCCAGGATCTGCCGGACAGCGCGCTCGCTCAACGTCCGGTCGCCACCGCGTGCATCGGCCAACCGTTTCAGGAACGGCACATAGCCGATGGCATCCTTCAGCGCCTGCTCGATGGGCGCCGCGCCGCCGGCAATGGCAAGGTCGGCCGGATCCTTGCCCGCCGGCAACCGCACGATGCGGGGTTCAAGGCCGCACCGCAACGCGATGTCTGCCGAACGCACCGCCGCCTTCAGGCCGGCCTTGTCGCCGTCGAACATCAGGATCACATCGCGCGCCCCGCGCCGCAGCAGTTTCGCCTGCTCGGGCGTGAACGCCGTACCGCAGGTGGCCACCACGTTCGTGAACCCCGCCTGTGCCAATGCCAACAGGTCAAGATACCCCTCGACGAGCACCGCGCATTTCTGCCTGGCGATGGCCATGCGCGACGCTTCGAATCCGTAAAGGAGCTTTCCCTTGTTGAAGTAGGCGCTGTCGGAGGAGTTCAGGTATTTCGGTTCACCCTGGTCGATGATCCGACCGCCGAAACCGGCGACCTGGCGCGAAATGATCTTGACAGGAAAGATAATGCGGTTGCGGAAATAGGCAAACGGCTCGCCGCCGCGGTCGCTGGGACGCAGAAGATCGGCCCGCAGGGCCAGTTCCCGGTCCACTCCACCCTTGCACTGAGCGCGCTGGACAGGTCGATGTCGAGCGGCCGCGCGAGGATCTCCACCGCCTCGGGGAACGTGACGCCCTCGACTTCCATCAGGAACGAGATGACGTCGCCGCCGGTGCCGCAGCCGAAGCAGTGCCAGCGCGCGCGCGCCGGCGTGACGATGAAGCTGGGGGTCTTTTCCTTGTGGAACGGGCAGAGGCCCTTGTAGACGGCGCCGGCCGGCTTGAGCTGGACATGCTGCCGCACGATCTCGACGATGTCGGTCTCGTCCTTGACCCGGGCGATGATGTCCGCAGAGAGGACCGCTGCCATGTGCGCCTGCCCAGGCCTTCCGTTGCCGTTACCCTCGGGCGAAGTCGACGGTAACAGATCAGGATATCGCAATTGCCCGGCGGATGCAACCTGAAGGTGGCCCCACGCTTCGGGGCCCGGCGGGCCGGATTCAGGCCAGGCGGACCACGGTGGCGCCGCCGGCCTCGTCCTCGCGGAAAGAGGCGACGCGCCGGTCGGCGCGCAGGCGGGCGTGCAGGTACTCGCGCAGGCGGCCCGTCCCCTTGCCGTGGATGACCTCGAGGGCATTCAGGCCGGCGGGAATCGCGCGATCGATGAGCTGGTCCAGCCGCTGCCAGCCCTCCTCGCCCGTGGTACCGCGCAGGTCGAGGCTGGGCTCGGCGGACGGGGCCTCGCCCTGCCATCCCCAGCTGCCGGCAGTCACGGGGGTCGTATCGGGACGGGTCGGCGCAGGCGCGGGCGGGGCGCCGTCCTGGTCGTCCAGCGGCCGCACGGCGTCCGGGCCCAACGTGAGCCGCAGTCCCTCGGCCTCGGCCACCAGCCGCCCGCCGCGCACCTCGACGATGCGCCCGACCAGGTTCAGGTGCGGAATGCGCACACGCTGGCCAAGCTCCGGCGCGAACGGCTTGTCGCCGGCCACGGCAGCCGGTTCGTCGCTGACCGCGCGCTCGAACTCGGCCAGCCGGTCGCGGGCCCGGCGCACGGCCGGCGCCGCACCCTGCTCGGAGCGGATCTCGCGCACCGCGTTCTCGATCGCCCGGCGGCCTTCACGCACCGCCTTCTCGCCTTCGCGACGCGCCTCCGCCAGGAGCTGCTTCTTCTGCTTCTCCAGCTCGGCCAGGCGAACAGCCAGTTCGCGTTCGCGGCCCTCGGCGCGGTCGGCGGCCTCGCGCGCCTGCTCGCCCGCGGTCTTCAGTTCGCGGGCGCGGCGGTCAAGGTCGATGAGCAGCTGCTCCACCTGCACACGCTCATGGCCCTGCACGCGAACGCGCCCGCTCGATCAGGTCGGCGGGCAGGCCCATGCGGCGCGCGATGTCGAACGCGTGGCTCGTGCCGGGATCCCCCACGCGGAACGTGTAGAGCGGGGCCAGGTCGCGCTCGTCGAAGTCCATCGCCGCATTCTGCATCTGCGGGTGATCGTGAACCGCGGCCTTCAGCAGCCCGAAGTGCGTCGAGGCCAGGACCAGCGCACCCTGCGCGGCCAGCTGTTCCAGCGCGGCGAAGGCCAGCGCGGTGCCCTCCTGCGGGTCGGTGCCGCTGCCGATCTCGTCCGAGAGCACGAGCGTCCCGGGCGCGGCGGCAGCCAGGAACTCGCCCAGGTGCCGCATGTGGGCCGAGAAGGAGCTGAGTGACTCCGCGATCGACTGGTCGTCGCCAAGGTCTACCAGCAGCCGCGAAACCAGGGGCAGCACCGTGTCCTCGCGGGCCGGCACGTCCCAGCCGCACTGCGCCAGCAGGCACAGTACGCCGACGGTCTTCAGCGCGACCGACTTGCCGCCGGCATTGGGGCCGCTGATCACCAGCACGCGGCAGCCGTCGGGAATCTCCAGGTCGAGCGGCACCACGAGCGGGCGCCCGGTCACCAGGTCGCCGTCGCCGAGCGCAGCCATGAGCAGCGGATGGCGCCCCCCGTCGATGCGCGCACTGCCGGCTTCATCGAGCCGCACGCGCCGGCCGCGGACGGCCCGGCTCCAGAGCAGTCCCGCGCGCACCTCGTCGACCAGCAGCATCAGTGACGCCGCATCGCGCAGCGCCGGCGCCGCCAGTTCCACGGCGCGGTTCAGCTCGAACAGGATGCGGGCCTCCTCGGCCGCGATCTCCAGCCGGAGCGAGGTCAACTCGTTGGCCATGCGCACGACGCCGGCCGGCTCGACGAAGAGGGTGGCCCCGGTCTGCGAGCGGTCATGCACGATGCCGTCGATGCGGCGGCTGTCGCCCGAGCGCAGTGGCAGGTAGAAGCGATCTCCGCGCAACGTCACTTCGTCGGCGGTGGTCCACCCGGCGCTGCGCGCCCGCATCATGGCCTCGTTGACCTCACTGCGCACGGTCCGCTCCTGCGCCGCGGCCTGCCGCCGCAACGGGCCCAGGCGCGGGCTGGCCTCGTCGCGCAGGCGCCCGTCCGGCTCCAGCGCGCGCAGCAGCGCGCCGCGCAATCCATCCAGGGGCGAGGTGGCCAACGCCGCCTCGCCCCAGCGCGGGCACGTCGATCGGCGGTCCAGCAGGTGGTCACGAAGGGAATCGAGGTCGCCGGCCAGCGCGGCCACATGCACGAGGTCGGTGCCTTCCAGGCGCACCGGCGGCGGCTGGTCGATCAGCGCCAGCAGGGTCGAGGGGTCGTTCAGCGGCGGCCAGACGTTGCTTTCGCCGTCGGGTCGCAGTTCGTCGGCCAGTTCGTGCCAGGGGACGAGCAGGTCGGGATCGGCCAGCGGACGGCGCGCACGCACGGCGGCGGCGGCCAGGGGACTCTGGCAGCGGCCGGCGATCTGGCCCACGAGCCGGTCCCATTCGAGCAGGGCCAGCGCACGCGGCGAGGCGACCGGCGCGGCTGCCGCCGCAGCGGCAGCCAGACGCTCGAGCAGCGGGATCATGACCCTTCGTGGCGGGCGGCCGCTTCCTTGACCCTGGTCTTGCCGGCGGCAGCCGCCTCGGCGGCGCGGGTCGTGAACTTCTCCCAGGCAGCCTCCACGCGGCCTCCGGAGAGCTTGCGCGCCTGCAGGTACATATTCGGTGCGGCGTAGAAAATGGTGCGCCCGGCGAAGGAGCGGTCGCAGTCCGCCTGCACCGCCGAGCCGCCGCGCACCTGGCTGGCAGCCACCAGCAGTACGCTGGCGACCAGCAGGCCGAAGCACAGCCCGAGCAGGGCCCCGCCCAGGCGGTCGACCCAGACCAGGACCGTCAGGTGCAGCAGCTTCGCGATGAGCGAAGCCAGCAGGCGGCTGAGGATGAGACCGAGGATGAACAGCACGGCCCAGGTGATCAGCAGCGCGGGGCCCGTGCCGGCGCCCGTGCGGTCGCTGACCCACGGTTGCACGGCGCCGGCGAATCGCGCCGTCAACAGCAGCGCCGCGATGGCGCCCGCCACTTCGAGCACGCGCTTGACCACGCCGTCGCGCCAGCCGAGGGCGCCGAACAGCACGATGACCGACAGTCCGAAGATGAGTGGGGCGTTCAAGGGCAGCTCACTTCCCGCCGGCGAGCAGGCGCTTGACCATCGCGCTGACGCGCGACCCGTCGGCCTTGCCGGCCACCAGCGGCACCGCCACCTTCATGACCTTGCCCATGTCGGCCGGCGCCTGCGCGCCGCTCTCGGCGATCGCCTGCCGCACCAGGGCCTCCAGTTCGGCATCGCCGATCTCCGCGGGCAGGAACTCGCCGACAACGGCGAGCTCGGCCTCGGCGGCGACCTTCAGGTCGTCGCGACCGGTGCCTTCGGTCGAAGCGATCGTGTCCTTCACCTTCTTGGCGTACGAGGCGAGGATCTTCTGCACGTCGGCATCGGCCAGTTCCTTGCGCGTGTCGATCTCGACCTGCTTGATGGCCGCCTGCATCTGGCGCAGAATACCGAGGCGGTCCTTGTCCTTCGCTTTCATCGCGGCGATAACGGCCGCCTGCACGCGGGCAGCCAGTTCACTCGTGGCCATGGGATTCCTTTCGGGAGATTGCCTGCTCGACGGCCATGAAAGACCGCGGCGGGGACGCTGTCAAGATCGCTGCGGACCGGCCCCCGCAGCCAGCGCCCGCAGCGCCGCCAGCCCGACAATGGCCGCGGTCTCGGTCCTCAGCGTGAACGGCCCCAGGTCGAGCGGCAGGGCGCCGGCGGCGGCCAGTCGCGCCGCTTCGTCGGGTGTCCAGCCGCCCTCCGGCCCGATGAACAGCGAGAGGCCCGCGCATTCGTGGACGACCGGCGCCGGGGCAGGCCGGCCCAGCAGCGCGCGCTCGTCGGGAGCGCCGCCCACGTGGATCGCGTCGCCGGCGCAGGCCGTGAGGGCGCCGGCGAGGTCGAGCGGCTCGGCCAGCTCCGGCAGCCGGCAGCGCCCACTCTGCTTGAGGGCCGCCCGCATGAGCGACTCCCAGCGCGCGCGCCGCCCGTCACCCGGTTCGATCACGCCGCGCGCGGTCACCAGCGGCAGCAGCCGATGCGCGCCCAGTTCGACCGCCTTCTCGACGACCAGTTCGAAGTGACGCCCCTTGACCACGGCACAGGCCAGGGTCAGGCGCGGGGCGGCATCCTCGCGCGGGTCTGTCGCCACGGTGAGGATCTCGTAGGATGGGTGCTTGCCGGCTCCGGCAGCGCGGGCCGTGTAGCGACGCCCGCACCCGTCGACCAGGCACCAGTCGCGATCGCCGGCGCCGCGCAGCACGCCCTGCAGGTGATGGCTCTCGTCGCGGTCGAGGGTGACCAGGTCGCCGGGCTGCGGCGGTGCGGCCGGATCGACGGCAAGGAAGAACTGGCGCACGGATGGACCTCCCGTCACGGCGCGCCCATGCGCGCCGGCTGCCTAGTCCGCGCCGTGCCGTCCCGGCGGCGGCACGCGCCGCGCCAGGTCCGCCTGCAGCGCCTCGAGCTTCTTGACGAGGTCCTTTTCCAGGTCACCCGGCGTCCACGCGATCACGCGCACGAGCTGGTCGCCGGTGCCCGGACGGTTGACATGCGGCATGCCCTTCTTGCGCATGCGGAAGATCTTGTGGCTCTGCGTGCCCGCCGGGATCTTGAGGGCCACCTTCCCGTCCAGCGTGGGCACCTCGATCTTCGTGCCGAGCATCAGGTCGACCGGCGAGATGGGCACATCGATGAGCAGGTCGTCGCCGTGCCTCTCGTAGAGGTCGCTCTCGCGGACATTGAAGACGACGCGCAGGTTGCCGGCGCCGCCGCCGTGGTCGCCGGCATCGCCCTTGCCCTGGGGTTCCATGTAGTTGCCGGAGCTGACGCCCGCCGGCACGTTGATCTCGAGCGACTCCTCGCCGCGCACCGTGCCCGTACCGCGGCACGAACGGCAGGGATCCTGCACGATCTGGCCGCGTCCCTGGCATTGCGGGCACAGTCCCTCGGTGACCATCTGGCCGAGCAGCGACTGCCGTACCTGGCGCACGCGGCCGTGGCCGTGGCACTGCGGGCAGGTGGCCGGCTTGCTGCCGGCATTGGCACCCGTGCCACCGCAGTCGCCGCACGGCACCTGCTGGCGTGACGTCACCGTCTTACGCACCCGCGCCGCCTCTTCGAGCGACACCGCCAACTCGAGCTGCAGGTTGCGACCCCGCCCCCGGCCGCCGCCGCTGCCGCCGAACATGTCGCCGAAGCCGCCGCCCCCGCCCATCCCGAAATTCCGCAGGAACGACTCGAGCGCGTCATTGAGGTCGACGTTGATGCCGCCCCCGCCGTAGCCACCGCCGAAACCGCCGCCTTCCGGGGCGTGTCCGTGGCGGTCGTACTGCGCGCGCTTCTCCGGATCCTTCAGGACCTCGTACGCCTCGGCCGCTTCGCGGAACTTCTCCGCGGCACCGGGGTCATCCGGATTCTTGTCCGGATGGTACTTGATGGCCTGCGCACGGTAGGCCTTCTTGATCTCGGTGGCGTCCGCGCCGCGGGCCACACCGAGCACCTCGTAGTAATCGCGCTTGCTGCCGCTCATGCCGTCCCTGTCGTTCCTGTCGTTCCTGTCGTTCCGGTCGTTCCTGACTCTTGCCTGCCGGCGCCCTTCAGGCGCAGATGATCACCCGGGCCGGCCGGAGCACCAGTTCGCCGAGGCGATAGCCCGCCTGGGCCACCTCGATGATCGTGCCGGGCTCGCCGCCTTCGCGCGGCAACTGGCCCACCGCCTCGTGCACCAGCGGGTCGAGGTGCAGCCCAAGCGCCTCGATCTGGGTGATGCCCTGGTCCTGCAGCACCGAACGGATCTTCTGGCGAATCAGCTCGATGCCCTCGCGGAACGGATCGGGCGCGCCAGTATCGGCGGCGCCGGCGCTCGATTGCAAGGCCCTTTCCAGGTTGTCGAGGACGTCGAGGAAGCCCCGCACCGCGTCCGCCTGCGCGAACCGCCGTGCGTCGGCAACCTCGCGTCGCGTGCGCTTGCGCAGGTTGTCCATCTCGGCCATGGCGCGCAGCCACTTGTCCTGCGCATCGTCGCGCTCGCGGCGCAGCGTGTCCTCCGGCGTCGGCTGGTCGGCGGCCGCGGGCTCGATCCCGTCGGCGCCATCCGGGCCCTGGGCGTCGAACCCGTCGTAGCGGTCCGTTCCGTCGGAGCCGTCGGCAGACGGTCCACCGGCGCCGGCTTCCTCCTGGCGTTCCGACTGCGGGCCTGAGTCGTCGTGTCGTCGCTTCGTCATCGTGACCTTTCCTGTCTCAGCCGTTCACGCGCGGCGGATCCTGTCCCTGCGCCGCGCCGGTTCTCAATGCAGTGGCGAGGCATCCGGCGCACCCAGTTCGCGCCGCAACGCGTCAAGGCCGTGCAACGCCCGCAGGTACGGCATGCGGCGCGGACCGAGGATCGCGATCATGCCCATCCGACCGTCCAGAGGGATACGGCGGGTCATCACCGTGAAACAACGTAGCGAATCGACCGGGTTCTCGCGCCCGATCCAGACGCCGAAGCCGTCGGCCGTGCGTTCGCCCAGTTGCTGCAGCGTCTCCCGCATCGTCGTCGACGATTCGAGGAACCGCAGCAGGGCGCGCAGCGGCGCCGGTTCCTGGAACTCGGGCGCGCCCACCACCGAGGCGACCCCGTCGAACTGGATCTCGCCGGCCTCGGTTCCGCGCAACAGTTCGCGGCCGGCGCGCGCCAGGCGCGCCGCACAGCGCGTGACGGGCGTGTCGACCAGGTCCACCGCGTCGGGCAGCCCGACCGTGGCCTCGCTCAAGGTGCGCCCGGCAACACGCCTCGACAGCGTCCGTCCGGCCGCCGCGATCACCTGCTCCGGCGGGTCGTCCGGCAACGTCACGACCGCTGGCGCACGGCGGCCCCGTCCAGCAGCACTACCATCAGCCACACGTCCACCGCCGCGCCGGGTAGCATTCCACGCGGCGTACCGTCGCCTCGGCCAGGGTGGGGCCGGCCACGATGTTGAGACTGTCGGTCAGGCGCCGCAATCAGGCCGGCTACAGAAGCTTCGTTGTCCTGGCTTCCGGCCGCGCGCCGTACGCCCTGCCGCACCTGCTCGCCCAGGCCCGCCGGCGCGTCATGGCGTCTGAGCGCCCACCCTCCCAGCAGGTGGTCGACGTAGACACGGTAACCGGCGTCGGTCG